>NZ_JBTWMV010000070.1:0-29396 GCF_054850255.1 Streptomyces sp. 7R007
AAGACCGGGACCGCGGACGCTGGGTCAGTCAGGATCCCGTCGGCTGCACGACCACCAGACGGCCGGTTCCGGCGAGCGTCGCGAGATCCAGGTCGGCGACACAGCGGACGTCGTCGCCGTTCAGGTTGAGCGTCCCCTCGACGTGCACAACGCCGGCGCCCTTGTCGAAATCGGCCGAGCCCGTGTCGGTCGCCGCGAGGTCCAGCCGGACGCCGAGGTCGGTACCACCGCGCGTTCCGGTGAACTTGATGCTCACGTGCTGGAACTCCTCGATGCGTTTGCGCAGTTCCTCCACGGACGGTTCCGGACCCCCCATGACGACCGGATGTTCACCTTCACTCAGGCGCTGAGTCAATTCGTTCACGGTGCGTCTTCTCCTTCACAATCGCCCACGTATCACGGCCGGGCTTTGGGATACTGGCCCGCGACTCAGAATCAGCCGCCGGGATCAATGTAGTGGAGTGCGCGGCCAATTGGTCGCACGCTCTTGCTCTTTGTTCGGATCGCAAATCGTGCTTGCGGTGTTTGAAGCCTGTGGAATTCGACGCCGGCGGTGCCGCTCACCCTGGTGACAGACGTGCATTCGGGGTGCACGTACGGCAACGCGCATCACCCGGAAGCCGCTGAGGACAGACACATGGCGGCGATCTCCCGCACCGTATCCGGACCGGCCGTCTTCACGCTGACCCGGAGTCCGGGCTCGGCGGGCACCAGTCGCTGGTCGTCGGCCTGCCGGAGCCGGCCCCCGCCGGTGATGTTGACCAGGACCACGGCGTCCCGCTCCACGGTCCCGTTCGCGACGGCGTCGAGCAGACAGGCGACGGCCACGCCCGCAGCCGGCTCGATGTCGATCCCCTCCCGCTCCAGGAACGTCCTGCGCGCCGCGACAACGGCCGCGTTGTCGGCGGTCAGCACGTCGCCCCGGCTCTCCTGCAGCGCGTCGCGCACCCCGCCGCGGACTTCGTAGGGCGGTGCCCAGTTCGTCAGCTCGTCGGCGTGCACGTTCCGGATGACGTCCCGGTAGCGCTGTGGAGAGACTCCTGCGGTGAACGCGGGATTCCGATTCCAGGCGTCATGGATCGGGGTGAACGGGCGGTTCTGACACAACCGGAGCGCCGGCAAGGGCTCACCGGCCGGTCGGGCAAGTCTTTTCGCCGCTTCCAGGACCGCTATGGCGCCGGTGCCGCTGCCGACCGCCTGGAAGTAGTGCGCGGGCAGCCGCTCCATGACCTCGTACGCGGCCAGCAGCACGGTCGCCAGGCCGTCGCGGCGGCCCACGTTGCGGATACCGCCCTCGATCTGGAAGGAGGGCAGGCGTGCGACGGCGTCCGCGAGCGCGATGGCGTCCGGATAATCTCCGTCGTCGATCACCACGAGGTTCACGCAGGGGCGCAGCGGTTCCGAGAACCGCATCCGCGCCAGGCCCTTCTTCGGGACCAGCACCAGGCACGGGGTCCGGGTGCGGGAACAGGCCCAGGCGAACGCGGCGCCGGTGTTTCCGGAGGAGGCCGTGGTCAGGACGGTCCGGTCGGCGGCGAGCCGACCGAGCACGGTGTACGCCTCGTACTCCTTGAACGTCCCCGTGTGCAGCCGCGCGCCCCGCTCGGGCCAGTAGCCGTTGAAAGCGATCCAGAGGTTCGGCATGCCCAGCACGGAGGCCAGCCCCCGGCTGCGGTACACGACTGGCCCGCCCGCACCCGGCAGGATGCGGGCGACCGGCAGCCAGTCCTGGTAGCGGAACAGACCCTGCTGGTCGCTCCTGGGGCTGAACTCAGCGGTGTCGTAGCGGGTGGTGAGCAGGGCCGGGGGATGATTTCCCCGGCATTCCAGTATCAGTCCGTCGTCTTCCTGCCGAAGACCGCAGTAGGAGCAGACCAGTTCGTAATGTCGTGCCCGCTTCGGTATGCCGTCGGCACCAGAAACACTCGCATACAAGCCGTATTCCTCATTTCTGCCGCCGAAGCACAGACCGGTTTTCGCGTTGTCCTCGAACGAGGCGCGCAGGCCGTCCGATTATGACCGGGGGCAAGCGAGCCGATCAATACGCGGCAGACGCCTGCGGCCCGCCCCCGGGCGCCTTGGTGTTCAACTGCGTCGCCGCGGCGATTGAACACCGTCGGACTTCCCAGGTGAGTCGTCGTGGGCTTTGATGGGCGCATCGTCAGGTTCGTGGATCGCAACGTGAAATACCGTTGCCGAAAATGCGCTCAGAGGTGGCCGTGGAAGCCGGAGCAGACGTCCCACGACCTGATCGCCACTCCGGACCACCCGCGTCCGGGCATCGCTCGTCGCCAACCGCACTCCGAGTCGTCGTCTCCAGTACCCCCTCCGACGCCCACACCTGGAACCTCGTGTATCTCCATCTGGTCCTCGAAGAACTCGGGCATCAGGTGACCAACCTGGGCGCCTGTGTCCCCGCCGCGCTCCTCGTCGAACACTGCCGCACGCACCGGCCCGATCTGGTCGTGGTGAGCAGCGTCAACGGCCACGGGATGATCGACGGGATGCAGCTGATCCCGGCGCTGCGCGCCCACCCGGAGTTGTCCGGGACCCGGGTGGTGATCGGGGGAAAACTGGGCATCGGCACGTCGCAGGACACGCGACATCTGCCCGGCCTGCTGGAGGCGGGGTTCGACGCCGTCTTCACCGAGGACGACGAGCCGGACGGCTTCCGCTCGTACCTGCGGACGCTGGAGCGAGGAGGCCGGCCATGACCGCCCACGATCCGTCCGCCGCCCTGGCGTGCCCGGCTCCCGCGCGGCCGACGCGCGCCACGTTCAGCGGATTCGTGCGCCGGGCCCGGGAGTCGGGCGACCTCGTTGTCCAGGCGCGCATGGGTATGAGCGACCCGCGCCGAATGCTGGAGGGGTTGCTCGCCACGAAGCGGGCGGCGGCGGTCACGGTCGGCACCATCACCGTGGACAGCTTCACGCGGCTGCGCGACCTCGGCTCGGCCCGGCGTGCCGTCAAGGACGGCGTCGAGCTCAACGGCTATCCCATCGCCACCCACTCCGCACGGACCACCCGCGCCCTGCTCGACGGCGTCGCCGACACCGGATTTCCCATCCAGGTACGGCACGGCTCCGCCGCTCCGCAGCACATCGTGACCGCCTCCGTCCGGGCCGGACTGCACTCCACAGAAGGCGGCCCGGTCTCCTACTGCCTGCCCTACGGGCGCGTTCCGCTGCGTGAGTCCGTGCGCAACTGGGAGGAGTCCTGCGAGATCCTGCTGCGGCACCGGGCGCCGGGGGCCGAGCCCCACCTGGAGACCTTCGGCGGCTGTCTGATGGGGCAGTTGTGCCCGCCCGGTCTGCTCGTCGCGCTCAGCGTGCTGGAGGCGATGTTCTTCCGTGCTCAGGGCCTGCGCGACATCTCGCTCAGTTACGCCCAGCAGACCCACGCCGCAGACGACCAGGAAGCCGTCAGGGCACTCAGGACTCTCGCGCGGGAACTGCTGCCCGACGTCGACTGGCACATCGTCGTGTACGCGTACATGGGCATGGCCCCCCGCACTCCCGGCGGGTGCGGACTACTACTGGACGCCGCGGCCGAACTCGCTGCGGCCACCGGGGCGGAACGCCTCATCGTCAAGACCGTCGCCGAGGCCTACCGCATCCCCACGGTCGCGGAGAACGTCGCCGCCCTGGAGCGTGCGGCCCGCGCGGTGCCGCCGGACGCGGCGGTCCGTAAGGCGGACGCGGCCTTCGAGACGGGGATCCTGGACGAGGCGCGCACGCTGGTCGGCGCGGTCCTCGACCTCCACCCCGACATCGGCCGGGCGCTGACGATCGCCTTCGAGCGCGGCTACCTCGACATCCCGTACTGCCTCCACCCGGACAACGCAGGGCTCAGCCGAGGCCGGCTCGGCCCCGACGGGCGGCTGCGCTGGGCGGACACCGGCCAGATGCCGATCCGGGCCCGGCCGGCGCCCGGTACCGCGATCCACCGGTCCGACTCCGCCGCGTTCCTCGACTCCCTCACCTACCTGGCGCGCCGCTACGACCGGCTCGCCCTGGAGACGGCTTCCCGCCGCGCACTCGACGGCCATCCCGCCTCCGCATCCGGCCGTTCCGGCACCGACGAGGAGGAGAGTGCTCATGGCCAGTGCTGACCGGCGGATCGTCGTGACCGGCCTCGGCGCGACCACACCGCTGGGCGGGGACGTGCCCTCCGCGTGGTCGGCCCTGCTCGCCGGGAAATCAGGCGTCCGCCGACTGGACGACTGGCCGCAGGACCTCCCGGTCCGGATCGGCGGTGTCGCCGCCGTCGACCCGTCGTCGCTGCTGAGCGCCGCGGAGCTGCGCCTGATGGACCGCAGCGCCCACCTGGCGTTGGTCGCCGCCCGGGAGGCCTGGCAGGACGCGGGTGCACCGGACGTGCCCCGGGAGCGGCTCGGCGTCTCGGTCGGGACGGCTCTCGGCGGCCATATATCGCTGCTCGACGGACACGACGTCCTGCGGGAGCGCGGCTGGCGCCGGATGGCCCCGTACACCGCTCCCCGGGCCATGCCCAACGCCGCGGCGGGCTGGGTCGGCATCGAGTTCGGGGCCGAGGCCGGGACCCACACCGCCAACAGCGCCTGCGCTTCAGGGGCGGAAGCGATCGGCCTCGGCGTCGACATGATCCGTTCCGGGCGGGCCGATGTCGTCCTGGCCGGCGGCACCGAGTCGTCGGTGACCCCGATGTGGGGGGCACTGTTCTCGGTCATGGGCGCGCTGTCCCGGTGCGACGATCCCAACGCCGCGTCACGGCCGTTCGACCGGGCCAGGGACGGGTTCGTGCTGGCCGAGGGCGCGGGGATCGTCGTACTCGAATCGGCCGAGCACGCCGCCCGGCGTGGTGCCGCGGTCCACGCGGTGGCCGCCGGGGTCGGGTACTCCTCCGACGCGCACCACATCGCCATCCCGCATCCGGAGGGTGCGGGTCTTGCCGCGGCCATGCGCCGGGCTCTGGACGACGCGCACCTCACCCCCCACCACGTGGTGCACGTCAGTGCGCACGCGACATCCACGCAGGTGGGCGACGCGGCGGAGGCCACCGCTCTGCGCCTGGCGCTCGGTGTCGCCCTGCCGGGGGCGGTGGTGACGGCACCGAAGTCACTGACCGGGCACATGGTCGGAGGCTCAGGGGCCTTCGAGGCGATTGCGGCGATCCGCACCCTGTGCGAGGGCGTGGTGCCGCCGACCGCCAACCTTCACGACCCCGACCAGCAGGCCGTCGAGGGACTCGACATCGCCACCGAGGCACGGGAGTTGCGGTTGCGCCCGGGAGACGCGGTCCTGACGAACTCATCCGGTTTCGGCGGGCACAACGTGGTGCTCGCGTTCACCTCGGCGTAGGCCACCCTCCGATGTCCCGTACCCCATCACCCCACTGAGCGAGGAAGGACGCGCCGATGACAGTGCACGGCATGCACCGCATAGGTCCACTGCCCGAGGCCTGCCGGTCCGTGCCGCAGGCCGTGACCTCCGTCGTCGCCCCGACCGGGGACCGGATGTGGCTGGTGCGGGACTACGCGCTGGCCCGTCTGGTACTGACCGACCGCCGGTTCAGCCGGTCCGGGGCAGTCGCCGCGGACGCGCCGAAACTGCTGGATGCGCAGCCCGTCCCGGAGTCGGTGATGAGCATGGACGGCGCCGACCACGCAAGACTGCGGCGCACCACGGCCAAGTCGTTCACCTCCCACCGGATCGCCGCGCTGGAGCCGTTGGTGCAGGAACTGACCGACACGCTCCTGGACCGGATGGCCGCCGCGCCCCAACCGGCGGACTTCATCTCGGAGTTCGCGGAGCATCTGCCGCTGACTGTGCTGTGCGGACTGCTTGGCGTGCCGAAGGAGGACAGCGAACGGTTCGGCGGCTGGGTGGAGGTGCTGTTCGACATCGAGGCCGATCCGGAGACCCAGTACCTACGCCGACTCGAGCTGGTCCGCTACATGGGGAAGCTGCTGGATGCCAAGGCTCGCAGTCCGCAGGATGACCTGCTCAGCTCGCTGATCGGCGAGCACCACCGCGGTGAGATGTCCCGTTCGGAGATGCTCACCATGGGACTCACGCTCCTGATGGCCGGGTTCCAGTCCACGATCGGTCAACTGGGTCTCACCGTGCTCTCCGTCCTGTCGGATCCGGAGGTGTCGTGGGAACTGTCGGCCGAGCCGGACCTGTTGCCCTTCGCCGTCGAGGAGACGATGCGGCTCAACCCGGCATCGCTCATCAGCTTCCCGCGCGTCGCGCTCGAATCGGTGGCACTCGGCGAGGTCACTGTCCGGGCCGGCGAGGCGGTCGTCGTCTCGTTCCTGCACGCAAACCGCGACGAGAAGGTGTTCCACAAACCGGAACACCTGGTCCTGGAGGACCGCAGTCCGGGGCATATCGCCTTCGGACACGGCCCGCACCGCTGTCTGGGAGCACCGCTTGCGACCCTTCAGCTGCGCGTCACCCTGGCCCGGCTGTTCGAGCGGTTCCCTACCCTGCGCCTCGCGGACGTCCCCGAGCCGGTGGTGTGGAAGGAGGGCCTTGCCACCCGTGGCCTGTCACGACTTCTGGTCACCTGGGAGACCGAACGGAGCGACGACGAGGCCGAACCGGCCGCGGACGTCGCGCCGGCCGCAGGGGCGGTGCGATGAGGGTGCCCGCGGTGACAGGTGATGTGGGAAGCACGGCCCTGGCCTGGGAGCCGTCCGCGCGCCCGCCGATGTGTCTGGTGCTGGGCACCGGCAGGTGCGGGTCGACAGCGCTGTCAGAGATTCTGCGCGGGCATCCGGAGGTGCTGAGCGTCTCGGAGCTGTTCGCCGGCCTGCGCGGGCGTGATCTCACCGAACGGGACATGGAGGGCGGCGAGTTCTGGCGGCTGATTGCCACGCCGCACCGGGCGGACAGCGCCCTGCTGCGCTTCAAGGTGGCGCCCGAGGTGCTCTATCCGCTCTTCCACCCGCGCGACGGCGCGAACCGCTTCGCCTGGCCGGCCGGTCTCCCACCGCTGGCGGGCGTCACCCTGCCGCATCTGACGGACCGTCCGGACGACCTGTACGAGGAGTTGGAGGCCGGGGCACGCGCACTGCCGAGGCAGCCGCTGTCCGAGCACCTTTGGTGGCTGTTCGCGATGCTCGCGCGGGACCGGCAGCCCTCCGTGGTGGTCGAGCGCTCGGGCGGATCGCTGGGGCAGGCGGCGGCGCTGCTGCGGCTGTTCCCCCAAGCCCTCGTCGTGCACGTGTACCGGGACGGCCGCGAGTGCGCGCTGTCGATGAGCCGTCATGCGCGCTTCCGGCTCAGCGCGATCCAGGCGGACCTGACCACGGCGTTCGGCTACGACCCCTATGCCGAGGACGGCCACGGACCCGGCCACACGCCCGTGGACGGCCCGCTGGCCGACCTCACTCCCGACCGGCTGACGAAGGACGCCTTCGAAGGCCACGAGGTGCCGTTGAGCCGTTACGGCCTGATGTGGTCGGCCGTCGTCGCGGAGGGACTGCCCGTGCTGTCCGACGCATCCCGCCTGCTGGAGATCGACTACCGCGATCTGGTGGACGAACCGCAGAAGGTCATCGCCGCCTTCCACGACTTCCTCCAAGTCGGCCGCGATCCGGCCCGGGAGGCGCGGCAGGCAGCGCAGATCTCCCGCCGCGTGGACGCCCGCGCCGAACTCGGCGCGGACGAGTGGGCGGAACTGTCGCAGGCCTGCCGTATGGGCATGAACCGGCTCTACGGCCGAGGCGGTTGGACATGACCGGCCCAGCGCGACGCCGGCCCGCTCGCCGGACACTGCGATCGACGGCAACCGTCTTCGACGCGTGTCAGGTGCTGTCCGAAGCCCCCTGTGCCCGGCACCGCAGGACCTCCGAAGGCCCCTCCGGCCGCTCGGTGGGCGGTAGTTGTCCCAAGCGAGCAGGCGACGCGGCCACCGGGGCCCGGCTGGAAGGAGAGGCCGTATGGGAGCCATGACGCCGCAGGGTCCGCGCACCGCCGTCCTGTCCGGGCTGGGAGCCTTCGTACCGCCGAGGACGGTCACCAACGACGACCTGAGCACCGAACTGAACACCTCGGACGCCTGGATCATCAGCCGTACCGGTGTCCGGGAGCGGCACGTCGTCGACCCGGGGACGGCCACCGCCGACCTGGCGGCCGAGGCGGGCGCCCGGGCCATGAAGTCCGCGGGCGTGACCCGGGTCGACTGCGTGGTGCTCGCGACGACCACGCCGGATCGGCCGTGCCCGGCCACCGCCCCGGAGGTCGCCGCCCGGCTCGGCGCCGCCGGAATCCCCGCCTTCGACCTCGGGGCGGTGTGCAGCGGATTCGTCTACGGGCTGGCGGCCGCCGCCGGGCTGATCAGCCTCGGCACCGCAGGCACCGTGCTCCTCATCGGCGCCGACACCTTCTCCACCCTCCTCGACCCGGCGGACCGCTCCACCCGCGTCATCTTCGGCGACGGCGCCGGGGCGGTCGTCCTGCGTGCCGGGAACGCGAGCGAACGGGGGGCACTCGGCCCGGTGGACCTGGGCAGCGACGGCACCCTCAGCGAGCTGATCATGGTGGCTGAGGGCGGTTCCCGTTCGCGGTCGGCCGATCCGACATCGCTTCGGGCCGGGTACTTCACGATGAACGGCAGGTCGGTATTCCGCACCGCGGTCGACCGGATGACCGAGTCGTCCCTGACGGTCCTGGAGCGCGCCGGCTGGGCACCTGACGACGTGCACTGCCTCGTCGCCCACCAGGCCAACCTCCGGATCATCGACGCCGTCGGCGAACGGCTGGGCATCCCGAAGAACCGCCGCGTCACCAACATCGAGCGGGTGGGCAACACCGCTGCCGCTTCCATTCCGTTGGCCCTGGCCGATGCCGCCGGCACGTCGCTGCAGGCCGGCGACCGGGTCCTCCTGACCGCCTTCGGAGGTGGCGCCACCTGGGGGTCCGCCGCGCTCGTCTGGCCGGAGGTCGTCGTGCACTGAGCAGCCCGCCACACCTGTTCGCCCATCCCTGAGGAGACTTCCGTGAACGGCATCGAAGAACGTCTGGCCGCGCTGCTGACCTCCAGGTTCGGCGTGGATCCCGCCATCACCGACCCGAACACCACGTTCGGGGACCTGCAGATCGACTCCATCAGTCTCGTCGAGCTGGCCATGATCGCCCAGGAGGAGTTCGGCGTCCCGGTCGGCGACGACGACTTCACCGCCGACCACACCGTACGGACGGCCGCGGCGCTCCTGGCCAGGAAAGGCGTGCGTGTCTGATGCCCGCCGCACGCGGTCGCTTCGACGTCGCGGTCACCGGCCTCGGACTGGTGACCGCGGCGGGCATCGGTACTGCCGCGACCTGGCGCGGGGTCTCGGCGGGAGAGTCGAATGCGAGCACCGACCCCGCGCTGGCGGGAGTACCCGTCGACTTCTCCTACCGCGTGCCCGACTTCGACGCCGACAGACGGCTGGGACGCCGGATCGCCTTCCGTCTCGACCGGTACGCGCAGTTCGGTCTGGTGGCGGCGCGCGAGGCGGTCACCGACGCCCGGCTCGACACGTCGGCGTGGGACCCCGCACGGGTCGCAGTGGTGATGGGTACCGCCCTGGGCGGCATGTCCGCCTGGGAACGCGAGAGCCGTGTGCTGACCGACAGGGGCCCGGAACACGTCTCGCCACGGCTCATCCCGCAGGCCGGCGTGAACATGGTCGCCGGGGAGATCGCCATTGATCTCGGCGCGGCGGGCCCCAACTTCGTCGTCTCCACGGCCTGCGCGTCCGGTGCCACCGCGGTCGGCACCGGCCGCGAACTGCTTCGCTCAGGACTGTGCGACATCGTTCTGGCCGGTGGTGCCGAGGCGGCCACCTGTCCGCTCGTCGTAGCGCCGTTCGCCCGGATGGGGGCACTCTCGCGACGATGCGACAGTCCTTCCACCGCCTCCCGGCCGTTCGATGCCGACCGGGACGGGTTCGTCATCGGTGAGGGCGCCGCGGTGCTTGTCCTGGAGCGCCCGGAGCACGCCGCCGGACGCGGCGCGCGGACGCACGCCCTGATCAGTGGCTATGGTGCCTCCGCCGACGCGACCCATCCCAACGTGCCCGACCCCGAAGGTCTCGGCATCGACCGCGCGGTGACGACGGCACTCCGGGACGCCGGACTTTCGCCGAAGGAGATCGACCACGTCAACGCGCACGGTACGGCCACGCCGCTCAACGACGCCACCGAGGCCCGGACCATGCGCCGGCTGCTCGGCGACCACCCGGTGCTCACCTCGGCCAAGGGGGCCACCGGGCACACCCTGGGCGCGGCGGGTGCCATCGAGGCCGCGCTCACCGCACTGACCGTCCTGCACGGCAGCGTGCCGCCCACGGCCAACCTGACGTCCCTGGACCCCGGCATCGGGCTGGACGTGGTCGCGAAGGCCGCACGTCCCATGGCCGTCGAGGCCGCCCTCAGCAACTCGTTCGGTTTCGGCGGCCAGAACGCAGCCCTCGTCCTTACCCGCTGCTAGTGCAATGGCCCGCAGCAAGCGAACTGGAAGGCATGGTTCTCATGAACACAGTCGTGGATGCCGCGGCGGCGACCGGCGACGATCCCGTCTGGGATCCGCTGGCCTCGCGCGAGTCGGCACCGGTGCCGGACGGGGCCGCACTCGTCGAGAGCTGGTCGCGCCGGGACGAACTCAGCCTCCGCCTGCTGCTTGAGGCGATCCAGCGTATGGGCGTCTTCCGGCAGGCCGGGCAGGAGTGGCGCGTCGACCAAACCGACGAATTGGGCATCGCCCCGCAGCACCGCGAGTTGTGGGAGGCACTGCTCGCCGCCCTGGTGGACGCACGACTGCTGGAGCAGGACGGCGAGGTGTTCCGGGCCACGTCGGCCGTCGAGGAGACACACAGCCGCGACCTCGCCGCCGAGAGCGCCCGGCTTGTGGCGCGCCACCCGGAGGTGAGCGCGCAGATGCGGCTGGTCCAGGCATGCCTGGCCCAGTACCCGCGGCTGCTACGAGGGGAGGCCAAACCCACGTCGGTGCTGTTCCCGGGCTGGTCGATGGAACTGGTCGAGGGCGTCTACCGCGGTGACCCCGTCTCCGACCGGCTCAACCAGCTCGCCGCAGAGGCGGTCGCCGCCCGGGTCGGAACGCACACCGGGTCCGCCCCGCCCCGGCTGCTGGAGGCGGGGGCCGGAACGGGCGGTTCAGCCGCCCAGATCCTCGCGACGGTACCGCCCGGCACGGACGGGCTCACCTATGTCTACACGGACGTCTCCCCCAGCTTCCTGCGCCACGGTCAGCGGCGGTTCGGCACGAAGTACACCGGCATGGAGTTCCGGCGCCTGGACATCGAGAGCGACCCCGCCGCACAGGGCTTCGACGCCGGCGAGTTCGACATCGTCGTAGCCGCCAACGTCCTGCACGCCACGAAGAACCTGCGAAGCACCCTCGCGATCGTGCGCGGGCTCCTGCGCGACGGAGGCTGGCTGGTGCTCCGGGAGATCACCAACCCGCTGCTGTTCACCACGATGACGTTCGGACTCCTGGAGGGGTGGTGGCTCTCGCAGGACCGCGCCGTGCGTATCCCCCGCTCACCGCTGGCCGACGCGGAGACCTGGCGGGCCCTGCTGACCGAGGCCGGCTTCCGCCGTGTCGCCGTGCTCGCTCCCACCGAGGTCGGAGGGCAGGTGCTCGGACAGCATGTGCTCGTGGCGGAGGCGTGACCGGCGCGGTCTCCCACTCAGTCGTCTTTCTCCCGAGCCTCCGGTCACATTGCGTCCGGATGGCGAGGGAGTCCATTTTCCTTTGCAGCGATCCGGTTTTCAGACCCCTTGAAAAGGGTCACCGCGCTTTACACCGACCGCCCGCCCGGGCTGTTCAACTGAGGCGGTGGCGCAGTTGAGCACCGCCCTTTGACGTCTCATGGCTCACTGTTGATGCGGGCCCGGCGCTCCGTCATAGTTGCCTTGCCTGCCTGTACGAAGTCAATTCACTCCAGAGAAAGGAAAATTCCGTGGCGAATCCCTTCGATGATGCCGACGCGCAATTCCTGGTGCTGATGAACGAGGAGGAGCAGTATTCGCTCTGGCCGGTCTTCGCCGAGGTCCCTGGCGGGTGGAAGACGGTCTTCGGCGAGGCGGGGCGCCAAGAGTGCCTCGACTACATCGAGTCCGCGTGGACCGACATGCGGCCGAAAAGCCTTGTCCAGGCCATGGAGAAGAACCAGGCGAACAACTGATCCGCGCCGCCCGGCAGCGGCGCCCGGCGGGGCGGCTCGATCCGTACAGGACGGCAAGCCGCCACGAGCCGGCCCACCCGGGGGAAAAGCCCGAAAGGAAGAGACCGTGAACACGTTCGGCGCTGCACCACAACCGCGGAGCAAACCCCGTATGTGGGGGTGGACCTTCCGATGACCATCGACACCGACCTGCCCGAGGTCCTCGGCGAGGTCCTGGACCCCGCGGTGCTGAGCACCGGCCGCCCCGCGGCCGAGGGCCGCCACCCGGTATTCCCCACCCGGCCCCGGATCGCCGGGGTGGGTACGGCCGTGACCGCAACCTCCTACTCCCAGCGGGAGGTGCTGGACGCCCTCAAGATCACCGACCCCAGGGTGCGGTCCGTCTTTCTCAACAGCGCGATCGAAAGGCGCAGCCTCGCGCTGCCTCCCGAGGACGGCCACGGGGCCCGGCTCCCGGAGGAGCAGGGCGACCTGCTCGACAAACACAAGGCGTTGGCGATCGAGATGGGCGCAGAGGCGCTGCGCGCGTGCTTGAAACAGGTGGGCGCCGACCTGTCCGACCTTCGTCACCTGTGCTGTGTGACGTCCACGGGATTCCTCACCCCGGGGCTCAGCGCACTCCTCATCCACGAGCTGGGCATCGACCGCCACTGCGGCCGGACCGACATCGTCGGCATGGGGTGCAACGCGGGGCTCAACGCCCTGGGGGT
Organism: Streptomyces sp. 7R007; assembly: GCF_054850255.1. Taxonomy (NCBI): domain Bacteria; kingdom Bacillati; phylum Actinomycetota; class Actinomycetes; order Kitasatosporales; family Streptomycetaceae; genus Streptomyces; species Streptomyces sp. 7R007. The sequence continues at coordinate 12,889 of NZ_JBTWMV010000070.1, forward strand.
CGTGGCCGGCTGGTCCATGGCCCATCCCGGCGAACTCGCCGTCGTCCTGTGCGTAGAGGCATGCTCCGCCGCCTACGCAGTGGACTCAACGATGCGGACGGCGGTCGTCAACAGCCTCTTCGGGGACGGCGCGGCGGCCGTCGCGCTCATCGCGGCCCAGCAGCAGGACCTGCGGGACGGCGCCCGCTCGCCCGCCGTCCTCGACTTCGCCAGCTGCATCATCCCGGACGCGGTCGACGCCATGCGCTACGACTGGGACCGTACCCAGGGCAGGTTCAGCTTCTTCCTCGACCCGCACATTCCCTACGTGGTGGGCGCGCACGCCGAGATCGTCGTCGACCGCCTGCTCGCGGGCACGGGCCTGCGCAGGAGTGACATCCGGCACTGGCTGGTCCACTCCGGCGGCAAGAAGGTGATCAACGCCGTCGTGGTCAACCTCGGGCTGACCCGTCACGACGTACGGCACACCATCGGCGTGCTGCGCGACCACGGCAACGTCTCCAGCGGCTCGTTCCTGTTCTCCTACGAACGACTCCTCGAAGAAGACACCGCTCGACCGGGCGACTACGGAGTACTCATGACCATGGGACCTGGCTCCACCATAGAGACTGCGCTGGTCCGTTGGTGAGGCCGGAGCACGTCGGGGATCACGCACTCACGATCAGTATCGACGGGACCGAGCGGCTGTCGCCCACCACCGTCAAGGCCCTCGGAGCCCTCTGCGACCAGGCGGAGGACCGGGGTGGCGACGGCATCGTGATCGTGGACGCCACCGGAACCCCGGCCGGTGACTGGACTCTCGGCCTGGACGTGACGTTGATCACCAAGTGGGAGCGCGCGCTACGGCGGTTGGAGCGCCTCCCCATGGCCACAGTCTCGGTGGCCCGCATGGACTGCGGCGGTACGGCCCTCGACGCGTTCCTGGCCGCCGACGTCCGGGTGACGACACCCGGGACACGGCTGCTGGTCCCGCGTGGCGCCGCAGGCACCTGGCCCGGCATGGCCGGCTACCGGCTCGTCCAGTTCGCCGGTGCCGCGCGGATCCGACGCGCCGTGCTGTTCGGCCTGCCGATCGAGGCGCCCGAAGCCCTGGCGCTGGGCATCGCCGACGAGTTGGTGGAGGATCCCGCGGCCGCGGTCGCGGCCGCCGCCGGACTGGCCAGCGGTATGTCCGGCAAGGAGGTGGCCATCAGGCGCCAGTTGCTGTTCGACGCGACGACGACGAGCTTCGAGGACGCTCTGGGCGCTCACCTGGCCGCCTGCGACCGCGCCCTGCGGCATGAGACGGCGAAGGAGGCGCCGGCGCCATGACGAGCGTACTGCCGCCGCAGGCGGATATGCGTGACATCTGGTCCACCGTCTCCGAAGCCGCGCTGCGGGTCGAGGACATGGTGGCCGCACTGCCGGAGCCGGCTGCGCGCTCTGCCGAACAGCGAGCTGAGCTCGCCGCCGCAAGGGACACGATCCGGTCCCTGCGCGTCCGGTTCCTTGACGCACACGTCGCCACCGTGTACGACCGGCTGACCGACGGCCGTACGACCGCCCTGGGGCTCGAGGAACTGCTCGACGCCGCCGCCACCGCCTTTCCCGGCCTGGTGCCGACGCCCGCGCAGCTCGCGTCCGAGCGGGGGCGGGAACAGGCCGGCAAGGAAGGCCACGAGATCGACCAGGGCATCTTCGTGCGGGCGGTCCTGCGTTCACCGTCGTCCGGTCCGCATCTACTCGACGCCATGCTCCGGCCGACGCCGCGTGCCCTGCGACTCCTGCCGGGCTTCGTGAGCAGCGGCGTCGTGGAGCTGGAGACGCTGCGGCTGGAGCGGCGGGACGACGCCGTGGCCCGGGTGACCATGCTCCGGGACGACTGTCTGAACGCCGAGGACAGTGCGCAGGTCGACGACATGGAGACCGCCGTCGACCTCGCTCTGCTCGATCCCGCCGTGCGGGTGGGGCTGCTGCGCGGCGGGGAAATGAGCCACCCCCGCTACCGTGGCAGGCGGGTGTTCAGCGCGGGCATCAACCTCAAAAAGCTCAGCTCCGGCGACATTCCGCTGGTCGGCTTCCTGCTGCGGCGCGAACTCGGGTACATCCACAAGCTCGTCCGGGGCATACTCACCGACCACCCGGGCCACTGGCGCTCCCCCCGGACAGAGAAGCCGTGGGTCGCCGCCGTGGACGGTTTCGCCATCGGCGGTGGCGCCCAGCTGTTGCTGGCGTTCGACCATGTGCTGGCCTCGTCCGACGCCTTCCTCAGCCTCCCGGCCGCGAAGGAGGGGATCATTCCGGGTGCCGCCAACTTCCGGTTCAGCCGGTACGTCGGGCCGCGGCTTTCCCGGCAGGTCATTCTCGGCGGGCGCCGGATCTGGGCGACGGAGCCGACCGCGCGGCTCCTGGTCGACGAGGTCGTGGAGCCGTCCGAGATGGACACCGCGATCGAGCGCAGTCTGGCGCGGCTCGACGGTCAGGCCGTCCTCGCCAACCGGCGGATGCTGAACCTCGCCGAGGAACCGCCTGAGGCCTTTCGCTCGTACATGGCGGAGTTCGCCCTGGAGCAGGCCATCCGGCTCTACAGCGACGACGTGATCGACAAAGTCGGCCGGTTCGGCCGGGCCCGGCCCGCCGTTGGGCGGACCGAGTGACCGGAAGTGCCCGGATGCGCTGCACGGGAGAGGACACGTCGCGGTGGTGACCGGGGCAGGTGTGCGGGGCCTTCTCCAGCGGACATCGCTTCCGGAAGCAGGAAGCAGACCGGCCACAGCAGCGCCGCAGCGATGCCCCGGCCTCCGGGGGCCAAGTAACCGGCGACGGGACCGGGTTCAGCTCTGTTCGGCGCCGAGGAACCGCAGGACGGCGAGAACGCGCCGGTGGTGTCCGTCGGCCGTGGGCAGGTCCAACTTGGAGAAGATGCTGTTGATGTGTTTGGCGACCGCGCTGTCGGTGACGACCAGGTCCTCGGCGATGGCGGTGTTGGAACGGCCCTCGGCCATCAGGGCGAGCACCTCCCGCTCACGAGGTGTGAGCCGCTCCATCGGGTCGCTGCCCCGGCGCAGCAGCAGTTGGGCGACGACCTGGGGATCCAGCGCCGTGCCGCCGGCCGCCACCCGCCGGACCGTCGCGGCGAACTCCTCGACGTCGGCGACGCGTTGCTTCAGCAGGTAACCTACGCCGCTGGTCTCGGCGGTGAGCAGGTCGGCGGCGTAGCGTTCCTCGACGTACTGGGACAACAGGACCACGGCTGTCGTGGGCCACCGCCGGCGGATCGCCAGTGCCGCGTGCACGCCCTCGTCGGTGAATCCCGGCGGCATGCGGACATCGATCAGCGCCAGGTCCGGCCGATGCTCCTCCACCACGGTCAACAAGGCCTCGGCGTCGCCCACTTCGGCCAACACCTCGAACCCCGCCATCTGCAGTACCTTGACGAGCCCCACACGCAGCAGCACGGAGTCCTCGGCGATCACCGCCCGCACTGCGGCTCCCACGGCAGCTCCGCGGTAACGGTGGTCGGCCCTCCGACGGGGCTGCTGATCCGGAAGACTCCGTCGAGCGCGCCCACCCGCTTGGCCAGGCCGCTCAGCCCGGTGCCGGCGACCGCGTCGGCGCCGCCCACACCGTCGTCGGTGACCTCCACCTGCAACACCTTCCCGATCCGGCGTACCGTCACGTCCACGGCCGTGGCACGCGCGTGCTTGGTGACGTTGGTCAGCGCCTCGGAGACGACGAAGTACGCGGCCGATTCAACACGGCGCGTCGCCCGCCCGTCCAGGTCGACCTGGAGGCGTACGGGCGACGGAACCCGGGCCGCGAGACCGGACAGCGCGGCGTCGAGGCCGCGGTCGTCGAGCACCGCGGGATGCAGTCCCCGTACGAGACCGTTCAGTTCGATGATGGCCTCCTTGGCCTCGCGGTGCGCCTCGTCGATCACCCGGTGAACCTCGTCCGGCATGTCCTTGAGTGTCGCCCTGGCCAGTCCCAGGTTGACCGCCAGGGAGACCAGGCGCTGCTGGGTCCCGTCGTGCAGATCACGTTCGATGCGGCGACGCTCGGCGTCCGCCGCCTCGGCCAGGTCGGAACGACTGCTGGTGAGGTCCGTGACGCGACGCTGAAGTCGCTGCGCTCGGCTGGGTCCGAGCAGCAGCAGTGCCCATCGGGTTTCCGTCCGCGACACCACTCCGACGAGCCAGTACGTCACGGCGAGGAGCAATAGCCCACCCGCCGTGACCCACAGGCCGCGGATCGCGGTGAGTTCCATGAACCGCCCGTCCGGCACCACCCACATCCACACGTAGACGGTGGTAGCCGCGATACCGGCCGTCCACGCGGCGAGCACCAGCAGCTCCGCGGCAGCGATGAACGGGCCCAGCACGGCATGGTACGCGGCCTGCCGCCACGTCGATGCGGAGGCGAACAAGCGAGGCAGGTGCCGCAGGCCGAGACGTCTTCCCGTGGCCGGCTCCGGCACCGACGGGAAAGGGGGGAGCTCCACCCCGATCAGTTCTCGGTGACGCCACCGTTGCACCCTGGTCAGCGGCAGGGCCACGAGCGGGAGCAGGACGAGGACGACGACGAGCGGGGGCCCGGCCTCCCAAGGGGAGTGCACGGACCTGACCACCGGTTTGAACCCGAGCCAGATCCACACCAGCACCGAGGCCATGTGCGGTACGACGCCCGCAGCCAGAAACACCGTGTCCTGCCGGGTCGCCCTGATCCGACGTCGTAGCAAACGCCCGTGGGGCTCGAGCGCGGAGAGCAGCGTCATGCCCCGACCGTAAAGCTCCAGGTGGGCGGGCGCCATGGATCTGCCTTCAGTCTCAATGGTGAAGCAGGCACCACCTCGAAGCCGGTCGCGGCCGTTACTGACCGTCGCGTGCCCGGCGGGCCAGGCTGTTCACAGGTCGCCGACCGGCTGCGCCAGGCGACGGCAACGATGTGGAGGAATCATGAGCGTGCCACACACGGACGGTTCGCGAACCCGCGGTGGGCCGGCGTCACCACAGCCGCCGCACTCATGGCAGGCCACGGCGGATCCGCAGGGTACCCGAGCCGCGTACGGCGTGGCCGCCGGACCCGGTGCCACAAGGCCGCCGCGACGTCAGTGGCCCGGTGCCGGGTCCCGACGGCTGGGCCTGGCACTCGTCGGTTGCGGGGTCGCCATGGTCCCGTGGCTGGTCTTCCTCGCGCAGAGCCTGCCGACCACCACGCGCGTTCGGCACTGGTCCACGGCGTGGGTGGGGCTCGATGCCCTGGAAGCGATAGGTCTGGCCGCGACGGGCCGGCTGCTGCTCCGCCAGGACCCCCGCTGTTCCCTCACGGCCACGGCGACAGCTGCGCTTCTGGTGGCCGACGCCTGGTTCGACGTCACGACCTCGGCGGCCGGAGCCGAGTTCGCCACGGCGGTTGCGATGGCTCTCGGCCTTGAGTTGCCGATGGCCACTGCGTGCACGGCAGTGGCACTGCGGTCGCTGCCGAGGCGGGCCCAGAGTCCGGATCGGTGACCGGCGCTCCGGCACGGAGTCCGCGTCACAGACCTACCGGTGCCGAACTGCCCCACTGTCCACGAGGGCGCGGCCCAGCCGGGTCGCGCAGTGCAGGACGCGCTTTCCGTCACGCTGGCTGGTGACCAGGCCGGCTGCCCTGAGCACGGAGATGTGCTGGCTAGCGGCCGACAGGGAAACCCCGGCACCTTGGGCCGCCTCGGAGGTGGACATGCACACCCGGCGCGTGAGGGATCTCAGGAGCAGAGCCCGGGACCGGCCGAGCAGCGCGGGAAGCCCCGGCCGGTGCCGGTCGCCGACGAGCGCGGTGAGCTGGCCGGCGACCTCTCGCTGCACCGGATAGACGAGGGTCGGTGTGAGCGACTCGTCCACGAGCGTGAGGACCCTGCGCCAGCAGAAGTAGGACGGCACCAGGCGCAGTCCGCGGCCGTCGAGGTACAGATCACGGTCGTGCGGATAGGGCAGCAGCAGGACGGGCGACTCCCAGCGCGCTGTCGGCAGTCCGCGCAGGAGCGCCTCGCTGCCCCCGTCCACCAACTGCCGTACCCGCAGGTTCACATCGGCGTCGATCTGGACGTGCACGTCGTGCCAGACCGGCGCGAGGGTGGCGTCGAAGTAGCTCTGCAGGGCCTGGCCGAGTCTTTCGAGGGCCGGCTTGCGGCCCTCGGCCAGCTCCGTCGTCCAGGTGGGCAGGCTGGTGATGCTTCCGAGCACCTCCAACTCGCTTCGCAGCCGCCACGGAGGGGTGCTCAGCACCTTGTCTATCGCCTCCTCCGGAACGGCTGCAGGCTCGGCCGGGGTGAGGAAGTCCGGAATGTACGGTCCCAGCGGCACGAGCGGCCTCAGGACCGCTCTCACGAGACGGTAACTGGGGTGCGCCAGCTCGGTCGTGGCGCGCTGCCACCACTGTCCGAAGACGAGTTCGCTTTCCTTGCTCTGAAGGCGACAGAGGCTGCAGATCACCTCCCACATGGGATCTGGCTCGGTCGCGAGCCGTATGCGCTGCAGATCGTCAGAAGTGAAGTGAATGCGCAGCATGAGTCCCCCGATTCCCAGTGCCATCAGTGTGACTCTCCGGGCAGACGGCGGGGAGGAGCATTCACGTCAAGGCTCCCGGCCGTGCGTGCCTTGTGGCGTCTATCGTGTCGGTCGCCTCAAGTGCCGGTTCGTGTCCGCCAGTTGCACAGTGGTGCGGTCGTCCAGAGGTTGCGTGATACGACGGCCCTGCACGTCGCGCGCATGCCGGCGACGACACCTGCTCAGAACGGTTCTTCGGGAGCCGCGGCGGCACGTCGGGCCGACGGTCGCCGCCGCAAGCGCCGACCGGACAGCCTCACCGGGGGATCGGCTGGACCCGTTCGTTCAGCTCGCGGGCGATGGCCTGCCAGGTCTCGGCATACTGCCGAGCGAGGTCCACGACCAGCGTCCGGCAGTGAGGCGGCACCGCAGCGATCAGGTCTGCCCAACCCCGGGTCCCGATGACCGCGTTCTGCCGGAGCAACGACAGCAGTTGCCTTCCCGCTCCCTGGTGGCGGAGGGCAGGATCCCGCAGCAACTTCTCCAGAACGGAAGCCGGATCGCGCGGGGCGACGCGTCGTGCCGGCCACTCGCCCTGCGTCGCGGCGGTGTCGGCGGATGGCACGGGGTCCCGCGCGACAGGTCGCTGCAGGACAGGCGCTTCGCCGACGCTCATGCGTTTGCGTACGTCGCTCGCGGTCGCCGGTGAGATCCCGGCGAGCCGTGCCACCTCGCGCAGGGAGGCCTGCGGACGCTCCGCGATCAATTGGGCCGCCCTGCGCCGACCCGCCGCGCCGTTCAACGGACGGACCTTGCCGTCCCGGCCGACGCGCGTGTCGGGCTGTGACGCGGCACCCGCGACTCCACGCCGGATGGCCGCCACCGTCTTGGCTCCGAGGCCCGCGATCTGCGCGATCGCCCGATCGGACATGTGAGGATGCGATGCGACGATGCGCACGGCCGCCGCACGGCGATCGGCTACAGACAACGGAAGTCCATGCCGCACGTTCGCTTCGACGGCACGCAGGAAGGCGTCCTCGGCGGTGCCGTCGAAAAAGGTGACATCAATTCGCTGCTGTCCCCTGTGAATTGCGGCGCCGAGGCGATGCATCCCGTCGATGACGCGCATACTGCCCCGGTCGACGAGAAGGGGCGGTAGCGGCTCGTCGACCTGGGCCAGTCTGGCGATGTGCTCCCGGTCTTCTCCCGTCGAACGGGGGGACTCGCTCCGCTTCAGGGCTGCGATCGGAACTGAGACCACTTTTTGTTCACGTTCTTCGGCAAGAACCGAGGTACCGCTGACGCCGAAAAACAACCTGGCGTATCCCGATCCGTTCCACGCGATTTCGGACGCTTCCAAACCAATAACCCCCACCCATGCCACCGTAGGGTCGTTCTTCCTGGGGATCATGCACGCTCGGCCGCTGACAGTCAGAACGCTCAGTCCCAGGAGGTAGCGCGACTCGGCATGTGATTATGCCGTGCCCCTCCCGTGACTGTCGACGCATCCGGCCAGAATGAAACAGTGTTCAACATCTGTCGCTCTGGGGCATCACAGAGGAATTCTTTACCAAATCGCGGGCCACCCACCGGCCACCCGATGCCCCCCACGGCGGTCCCGCCGGCTCGTCCGGGCGGGGTGTAGCCAGCACCACCCCGGATGCGGAAAGCAGCGACAACGACAACGTGAGCCCGTGCCAGCAGAGTTGACGGCATGACCTCGCGTTTCGGATGGGCCGCCTGCACGCTGACCACCGCCGGTGTGGCCCTGATCCCTTGGATCTTCGTCCTGTCACAGGTGACCGGCCCCCACCCGGTGGCGTGGATCGGCCTGGACACGATGGAGGCCGTCGGCCTCATCGGCACCGGACTGTCACTGGCCCGAGGTGACCGGCGCCGCATCGCACTGGCCGCGGCCACCGCCGCGTTGCTGGTGGTCGACGCCTGGTTCGACGTGCTGACCTCGGCGCCCGCGGCCGAATGGGGGGCTGTACTGATGGCCGTCTGCGTCGAACTGCCCCTCGCCGGCCTGTGCACAGCCGTAACCCGCAGTGCCCTGCGTAGGGCGTATTGCACACCGGTCACTTCGCTTCGGCATTCCCTGCGCGATCAGAAGTACCCCTCGCGTTTGCGGTCCTCCATGGCAGCTTCCGACAGCTTGTCGTCCGCCCTGGTGGCCCCGCGTTCGGTACGCCGGGACGCCGTGATCTCGGCGATCACCTGCCCGACCGTGACCGCGCGCGAGTCCACGGCCCCAGTGCACGACATGTCACCGACGGTGCGATAGCGCACCATGCGGCGCTCGACCCGTTCGCTCTTCCCGGGACCGCCCCAGTCTCCGGCCGTGAGCCACATGCCCGAGCGGGCGAATACGTCGCGTTCGTGGGCGTAGTAGATGTCCGGCAGGTCGATGTGCTCCCGGGCGACGTACCACCAGACGTCCAGTTCGGTCCAGTTGGAGAGGGGGAAGACGCGCACATGTTCACCGGGTAGGTGCCGACCGTTGTAGAGCCGCCAGACCTCGGGCCGCTGGCGTCGGGGGTCCCATCCGCCGAACTCCCCGCGCACACTGAAGATCCGCTCCTTGGCACGTGCCTTGTCTTCGTCACGGCGCCCGCCACCGAACACCGCGTCGTACTTGCCCTCGGCGATGGCGTCCAGCAGGGGCGCCGTCTGCAGCGGGTTGCGGGTGCCGTCTGGACGTTCACGAAGCCGGCCGTCGTCGATGTAGTCCTGGACACGCGCTACATGCAGCCGCAGGCTGTGCCGCTCGACCGTGCGGTCACGATGCTCCAGTACCTCTGGGAAGTTGTGCCCGGTGTCGACGTGCAGCAGCCCGAACGGCAGCGGTGCGGGCGCGAAGGCCTTCAGCGCGAGGTGCAGCATGACGATGGAGTCCTTCCCACCGGAGAAGAGGATCACCGGCCGTTCGAGCTCCCCCGCCGCCTCGCGGATGATGTGCACCGCCTCACTTTCGAGCATGTCCAGGTGCGATAACGCCCGAGGGGCACTGTGGCTCTCCGGCAGGCTGTCGGCCGCCATCGTCATGCCATCGGCCCTCTCACTCACGGTGGATGTGATCGTCGCGCTCCCGCCACGGGGCGGGTTCGCCGCATACGACGTGTCGGCCCGGCCGGCCGTCCCGACGTGCCGGGCGCGGTAGGCGGCTGCCGGCCTTCGGTTCGCCGAATGTACTGCTCGCTCGGCCCGGCCGCCGAACGGCGAGAGAGGAGCCTACGCGTTCAACCCGTGCGACGCCGCAGTTGAACGCGATGTGCGACCGCCCCGGACCTGGCCGGGGCATCGCCGTCCGGCCCGCCGACCCGTCTTGCTCCCCGCACCTGGGCTCGGTCATAGTGACGCGGCCGGCGCTCACGGACAGGCGCTGGCTCATCGCAGGCACAGCCCTCGTGAGGAGGCCGCGTCGTGCCCTTCGTCAAGGTCAATGGGGTTCGCCTGTCCTATGAGCGTTCCGGCCGAGGTCATCCCGTGCTCCTCGTCATGGGAACCGGTGCCTCCGGCCGCGCCTGGACCACGCACCAGACTCCCGCCCTGCAGCGCGCGGGCTACGAGACGATCACCTTCGACAACCGCGGGATACCACCCTCGGATGCTCCGCCCGGAAGGTACACACTCGACGACATGGTCGCGGACACGGTGGGTCTGATTGAGGCCCTGGACCTGCCACCGTGCCGCGTCGTGGGCGTGTCCATGGGAGCCATGATCACGCAGGAGATCGCGGCCGCCCGCCCCGAGTTGCTTTCCGCCGCGGTGCTCATGGCCACGAGGCTCCGTTCCGACGCGCTCCGCCGCGCAATGCACCGGGCCGACCAGGAACTGGCCGAGAAGGGCATCCGCCTGCCCGCCTCGTACAGCGTCGTCGCCTCGGTCCTCCAGATGCTGTCGCCGAAGACGACGAACGACGACGACGCCGTCAGCAGATGGCTGGATCTCTTCGAACTGACTTACGATCCGACACCGCCGGGCGCGGGACAGGTGTGGGTCGACTTCCTCGAAGACCGACGTCACGTACTGAGCGGCGTCACCGTCCCGTGCCGCGTCATCGCCTTCGCGGACGACGTCATAACCCCGCCGCATCTGGCCGCCGAGGTGGCCGGGACGATCCCCGGCTGCGACTACGTCGAGATCGCCGACTGCGGACATCTCGGATTCCTGGAACGCCCCGAGGAAGTCAACGCGGCGATCATCGGCTTCCTCGACAAGTTCTGAACGGCGAAGGGACATCACATACCGTGAGTGACACCTGGGCCATCAGCAAGGGCGATCTCCACCCCGCCGTCTCGGACCCGGTCCTGGACACCATGAATTTCCTGAACGAGGTGACGTTCCGTCACCCCGACGCGATCTCGTTCGCGCCCGGACGCCCCTATGACGGCTTCTTCGATATCGAGCAGATCTTCGGACACATCCGCCGCTACCTCAAACACCTCGAACAGCAAGGACAGACACCGGAGCAGGTGCGTGACGCCCTGTTCCAATACGGCCCGACTGCGGGCCGGATACGGGACCTGATCGCCGAGTCACTGCGCCTCGACGAGGGCATCGACGTGCCGCCGGAGGCGATCGTGGTCACCGTCGGATGCCAGGAGGCCATGTTGCTCGCCCTGCGCGCGCTGGTGTCGGGCCCGAAGGATTCCCTTCTGGTGTCGAGCCCGTGCTATGTGGGGATAACCGGCGCCGCCCGCCTGTTCGACATCGGCGTCACCCCCGTCGTCGAACGCGAGCACGGCCTCCGGTGCGCGGACGTGGAGGCGGCGTTCCACGCCGAGAGGGCCCTCGGCCGACACCCGCGTGCCTTCTACGTCATCCCCGACCACTCGAACCCGTCCGGGGCGACCATGCCCCTGGAAACGCGGCGACAACTCCTCGCGCTCGCTGATCGTCTGGACCTCGTGATCCTTGAGGACAGCCCCTACCGGCTGGTAAGCCCGGGAACCCAGGTCCCCACGCTGAAGTCGCTCGACGTCGACCGCCGGGTCGTCCACCTCGGCTCGTTCTCCAAGTCCCTCTTCCCCGGAGCGCGCCTCGGCTTCGTCGTCGCGGACCAGCTCGTCGTCGATGGCAACGGCAGTGTCAGCCTGCTCGCCGACGAACTGGCCAAGATCAAGAGCATGGTGACGGTCAACACCTCGCCGATCAGCCAGGCCGTCGTGGCGGGCATGCTCCTGTCCGCGGGCGGAGGGGCGACGGCGATCAACCAACAGACCTCCGCGTACTACGACGCCACGATGCGGACAACGATTCGCACACTGGCCGCCCACTTCCCGCCGGATCGCCGAGCGGCACTGGGTGTGGGCTGGAACGAACCAGCGGGCGGCTTCTTCCTGAAGGTGTCCGTACCATTCCCGGCCGACGAAGCCGCACTCACGCGTTCCGCCCAGGACTTCGGCGTCATCTGGACTCCCATGTCGTACTTCTATCCCGAGGGCGGTGGGCAACACGCGCTGCGCCTGTCCACCAGCTATCTGACGCAAGCGGACATCGAAGAGGGCATCGCTAGGCTGGTCCGCTTCATCGAGGCGGAGTCGCGGAGCCGTACGGGCCAGCTACAGCAGCAGAGTTGACGCGGCGCCAACCCGTACCGCCCTCCTTCCGCCTCCGCTTTCTGCACCGTACGCGTGCCTGCGCCCATGGTGGTGTTCGCTATACCCCCCATCGGGAAGCGCACTTCATTGTTCCCGGGAGCACCCGGCGGGATGGTTGAAGCGGCTGATCACACGGGTCGCCGTTCTCCGCCCGGAGGGAATCCATCATGACATCGCCGCTCTCGTCCGAGCCCGGGACGGCACGTGCCACACCGCGGACGGAGATGCTGATGGAGGACGCGCGCAAGCGGCCGGCTCCTTCTCATCCGTTCGTCTCTTTCCTCCGGTTCGTGGTGTACGGCGGAAGCGTCGGTCTCGTCTGCGGCCCATCCGTGGCGCTGCTCGCCCTTCTGATGCCCTGGCCCATGGCGAACGCGATCGTCACGGTCACCTCCACTCTGCTCTGCACGGAGATCCACGCCCGCTTCACCTTCAGGACCGGACGGCGCGCCGGATGCCGTCAGCATTGGCAGTCCGCCACGTCTGCTGCCGCCGCCTATGCGACGACCTCGACCGCCGTGTTCCTCCTGCACACCGTGGAGCCGTCCGCCGGGGTGTTGTGGGAGCAGAGTGTCTACTTCGGTGCGTCCGCATGTACCGCTGTCGGGCGATTTCTTGTGCTGCTGCTCTTCGTCTTCACCATCCGTAACGGAACCATCACCCGCTCGGTGAACCTCGGCCGGTCGAGCCCGCCTTGCAACGCCGCGTCCCCGTCGTGGCCATCTGGACCGGCTTCCGTCCGCGCGACTGCGGAGAGCGCCGACGATGGCACGGAGAGCCCGACTGACGGGCCCCTTCTTCCGCACGACACACGGGCTCGGCTCATCCGCGTTCGCGGACCTCGAAGGGAGAAGACCGACGCTTCCGACGCTACAAGCGTGCTTGGGCTGCCTCACGCGGAGATCAGATGCTGAGGGGAAGCAGTGGCCGTGGCCGCGCCGTCCGGCAGTACCGGGTTCGGCGGTTGTTCGGGAGCGAGGTCGGCGGCCATCGCGCGGACGGTCATGGCCGTGGTCGCCGGTGCTTCGCGTGCGGCCTGCGCCTCGCGCGGTCGCGCGGCGAGGTTGGCGCCCTGTTCGGCCAGTTGCCGTTCGCGAAGGTCGATTCCGTCCAGAAGTAGCTGGATGACGACGTGGGTCATCACACCTCCCCGTCATCGGGCGGGCGTGCCGGCCAGGCGGCAGGGCGCGCTCATACTCGCGCGCGAGGCGTCGTTCCAGCCTTCGCGGGCGCGGAGGCGCTCGTCGCGGCCATGGTCGACCGGCTTGGTGCTGCCTGCCCCTACCCCGTCGCGATCACACCCCGCACACGAAGAAGCCCCTGCTCATCGAGCAGGGACTGCCGTCGTCACAACGCACCGAGGCGCGCAGTGGCTCGGGTCCCGGGCAGAGGGCGCAGGACGGTCCGGTTCGGCGGGTTGTGCGCCGCCGTGCCTGCCGCAGGATCACACGAGTCGAGAACATAGATTAGTGCTAATGTATTTTCATGACTAAGGCGCAACGCCAAGCGGTCGTCGAGGCGGTCAGGGACGCTCCGATCGACTTGGGCGGCGAACTGGAGCCTCTCCGCCTGGAATTCGAGGCCCTGCTCGCCTCCCGCCCGGTCCCTGGGGACGTAGTGGCCGTACCAATCGAATTGGGGCCCGTCTCCGGGCTACGGATCTCGACCGACGCGACCGTGGCAGGCCGCACTGTTCTGTTCGTGCACGGGGGCGGGTTTGTCGTCGGCAGCGCGGTCGGAGCCGTCGGTCTCGCATCGGCAGTGGGCGGGGCGGCAGGCACGGAGTCGATCGCGGTCGACTATCGGCTCGCACCCGAGCATCCGTTCCCCGCGGGGCTCGATGACGTCGTCGCCGCTTACACCGCTTTGATCGACAGCGGAACACCAGCAAGCTCCATCGCGATCGCGGGCGAGTCGGCCGGAGGCAACCTCGTGCTCGCCACGCTCGTCGCGCTCCGCGACCGCGGCCTGCCGCTGCCGGCGTGCGCTGTAGTGATGAGCCCCTTCGTCGATCTGACCCTGGGAACCTCCTCCCGAAGCGGCAGGGCGCAGTTCGACCCCGCACTGTCGACATCCGCTCTGCGACGGCGGATCTCCGAGTACCTCGGTGACACGGACCCCCATCACCCCCTGGCCAGCCCGCTGCTCGCGGATCTGCGTGGCCTGCCGCCACTGCTCGTGCAGGTGGGCTCGTACGAGGTGCTTCTCGACGACGCGCTCGAACTGGCGCGCAAGGCGGCCCACGCGGACGTCGACGTCGCCCTCGAGGTCACGGCCGGTGTTCCGCACGTCTTCCAGACCCGTGCGGCCGTACTGGACGAGGCCCGTGAGGCGATCGAGTCCGTCGGCCGGTTCATCGACCGCCACACCCAACGCCCGTGACCAGCGCCGACGCCGACAATTCCGGTCGCGACTGGCGCGCCTTCGATGATCTCGTGCGGTTTGAGACCGTCCTTTGGGCCCGAGTGGACGCGGCGCTGCGCTCCGAAGCGGGACTGACACTGGGGGACCTCTCGGTGATGACGGTCGTCGCCGGACTGAACGGCTGCAAGGTCAGTGATCTCGTGCGGGCGCTCGCGATCACGGTCGGGGGCGCGAGCCAGGCGGCGGACCGGGTCGTCCGCCGGGGACTGTGCGAGCGCCGCAGCGACCCCACCGACGCCCGCGCGTCCATCCTGGTCCTCACCGCCGACGGACGCGGTCAACTGGCGAGAGGACGACCGGTCGCCGACCGGGTCCTGCACGAGCACTTCTCGGTACTCGGTGAAGCGACCGGCAACATGTTCCGTGAAGCACTGCGCCTGCTCCGCACCGCTGCGCTCGACTGATCCCGGGTACGGTGCCCCTGGCGGATAGCGATTCGTGCGCCGGCCGGAACGTGCCGGGCAGCTGACTCCGGCGTGGTGGGCGAGGCGGACGCCGGGTGCGACACAGGCAAACCCGCCTCCGCCGTACCGCCCAATCGGGCTGCAACATCCGCCTCGCCGGCTCCCGTCGCCGCCCCTCAGCCTTTCGGCGTCGGGCCCGGGCACGCCTCCGGTCTGCGACTTCGGAGGCTTCGCCCAGGGTTACTTCCGGATGACCTACGCGACACAGGACGCCGGTGCGCTGGCCGACCGGGTCGCGGCCTCGATGCCGGACAGCGAAACAGTCCATCAGCACACCAGCCGCGGCCTGGACCACGGCACATGGGTCCCGCTGAAGACCATGTACCCCTACGCCGACGTCCCTGCTCTGCAGATGTCGCTTCCCCCAGGACCAGTTCGTGCACAACGTCGTGCCGTCCTGGTCCGCCCACTTCGACGCCTGGGCGGCGGACGCCCTCGCTCGTGGTGACACCGACACCTTGGCCGGCTACCGCAGCCTCGCCCCCGCAGGCACTTCGCGCACCCGACCGTTGAGCACTACACGCCCATATTCGTCACCCTCGGGGCCGCGACCCAAGTCGCTTGATCCGAGCCTGCCGAAGAACCGCTCGCAGTTCCGTGATGACACTCACTGACCTGGCCGCCCCGGAGGAAAGACCGCCGTCTCCGCTCAGAACACGGTGACCCACCACTCTCGGATGCGGCGACACCGTGCGAAGTTGATGACATTGGATGTGGTCGTGGTCATAGCCAGGGCACCAGGCCTCATCGCTCTGTTTCGTTTACGCCCTCCAGCGACCCCGTCTGCTCGCGAACCGCTCCGTCGTGGTGTCGCCCTGGCCGCCGGCTGCGCACTCGCGGCGGCGCCACTGATCACGAGAGAGGACGACGATCTCCATGAGGGCGGCGAAGACACGGACGACGAGCCTCCTGGAGGCAGTGGCACGGACAGTCAGCGGAACAGGCGGAAGAACCCGCGCACCTGCTCGACCAGCGACTCCGGCTGCTCCAGCGCGGCGAAGTGACCACCATGCGGCAGCTCCTCGAACCAGCGCAGGTCGGTGAACCGCAGCTCGGCCTCCCGCCTCGACGGGCGGGTTATGTCACGCGGGTAGACCGACAGCCCGGACGGCGCGGTCACCTTGTCCCGGAAGTGGGCGAAGCTCTCCCAGTACAGGCGCGCCGACGAGGTGGCCGACGCGGTGAACCAATAGACCGAGATCTCCTCCAGGATCGTCTGCCGCGACAACGCGTCCTCGGGATGGCCGTCGTTGTCCGTCCACGCCCAGAACTTCTCGGCGATCCAGGCGGCCTGCCCCGCCGGGGAGTCGGTGAGACCGTAGCCGAGCGTCTGCGGCCGGGTCGCCTGGATCGCCGAGTACCCCCGTCCGGTGCGCTGCATTTCTTTCTCGGCCTCGAGATTCGCCAGCTCCCCCGGCGTCGGGTCGTCGAACGTGCCCGCCGCCACGGATCCCAGGTTCAGGTGCACGCCGGCGACCCGCTCGGGCGCCACCTCGCCCAGCACCGCT
>NZ_JBTWMV010000071.1:0-29307 GCF_054850255.1 Streptomyces sp. 7R007
TCCAGTCGGTGTTGCCGACGCCGGCCTTGCCGCCCTTCATCCAGTCCGGGGAGCAGCACAGGGTGACGACGGGGGTGCCGCCGGACTTGCGGATGAAGTCGATCCGGCGGTCCATCGCGGCGAAGTCGTAACGCCCCTTCACCGGCTCGGGGTTGTCCGCGCCCCACCCCATGAGCGCCTGGTCCTGCGGCAGGCCGCCGGCGTCGGAGAGCAGCTTCTCCACCCGGTCCGTGGCCGCCGGAGCGCCCTCGTCGGCGCTGTACTGCGTGTGCGTGAAGCCCCAGCCCACCTCGGGGCTGTCCTGGTTCTTCGGGGTGACCGGGGTGCCGTGCACCGTGGCGCCGTTCTTCGAGGTCCCCGCGGTGCTCGCACCGCTGTCCGGAAGCGTGTTGACCAGGGTCACGATCAGTGCGAGTGCGGCCACGCCCACGCCGAGCAGCGCGGTGAGCCGCCACCGCCGTGCCCCCGAAGTCCACCCATGACGTCCCATCGAGGGCAACAGTAATGGCGGGGGTCACAAGGAGGGCAGATGTCGTGAATGCACAACCCTGTAACAGGACGGAGCGACCGCAAGGGGATCATGCTGCCGGAATCCGACACACCCGGCGCACCGCGGAAACCGGGTGCGTCAGGCGCGTGCGTGCCGGATCATGGACGCCATGTCTGCGAACCCACACGACGCGCTGCCGATCCGGCTCACCGTCGACGACAGCGACTCGCCGTCCGACGTCGTCGACGCGCTGTTCCTCGGCCGCTTCGCGACGGGCGAGCAGCCGTACTCCCACGCGGCGAACATCGACCGCGTCCGCTCCGGGGCCACGCTGCTGCCGGCGGGCGCCCGCGTGCTGCGCGTCGCCCGCGACGACGACCGCAGCGCCACGCTCGCGGAGGGCGACGGCTGGACCGTACTGGTCTCCCGCTGGAACCGCGGCGCCGACGTCACGGTCACCGCGACCAGCGCCGAGCTCGCGAAGAAGGTCCTCGACCAGGCCACCGACGGCGCGGCCGACGAGCCCGAACCCCAGCCGGAGAACGTGACGATGGGCTTCTGGTACGTCTCCCCCCGGCGCGGCCCGCACCGCACCACCCGCCAGATCTCCGCCGGCACCTGGGACGACGTACGGGAGAACTACACGGCGCCGGTGGCGGACGCGATGGACCGCCTGATGAAGACGACCCCGGAGGACATCGCGGGCCGTCTTCTGCTCCTGCACGGCCCGCCGGGCACGGGCAAGACCTCGGCCCTGCGCACCCTCGCCCGCTCCTGGCGCGACTGGTGCCAGGTGGACTGCGTCCTCGACCCCGAGCGGCTCTTCTCCGACGTCGGCTATCTGATGGACATCGCCATCGGCGAGGAGGACGCCACGGGCAAGGGCCGCTGGCGGCTGCTCCTGCTGGAGGACTGCGACGAGCTGATCCGCGGCGAGGCCAAGCACACCGCGGGCCAGGCCCTCTCGCGCCTGCTCAACCTGACCGACGGCCTGCTCGGCCAGGGCCGCAACGTGCTGGTGGGCGTGACGACCAACGAGGACCTGGAGCGCCTCCACCCGGCCGTCGTCCGTCCCGGCCGCTGCCTGGCCCGCATCGAGGTGGGGCCGCTGACCCGCCGGGAGGCGGTGAACTGGCTCGGCACCGAGGAGGGCGTGGGCCGCGACGGGGCCACGCTGGCCGAGCTGTACGCCCTGCGCCGGGGCACCTCGCCGACGACGCTGCCGGAGCCGCGGGAGGGGACGGACGCGGGGTTGTACCTGTAGTGCTTTGATGGACGGTATGACCCTGTTCGTCGGGACCTCGGGGTGGCAGTACAAGGACTGGCGGGGTGTGCTCTACCCCGCCGGGTGTCCGACGCGGCTGTGGCTGGAGGAGTACACGCGGCACTTCGCCACGGTGGAGATCAACAACGCGTTCTACCGCCTGCCGGCGCGGGAGACCTTCGAGGCGTGGCGGGAGCGGGTGCCGCGGGACTTCACGGTCGCGGTCAAGGCCAGCCGCTTCCTCACGCACATCAAGCGGCTGCGGGATCCCGAGGAGCCGGTCGACCGCCTGATGACGCACGCGGCGGGCCTCGGCGACCGGCTGGGCCCGGTCCTCCTCCAGCTCCCCCCGACCCTCAAGGCCGACGCCGGCCTCCTCGACGCCTGCCTCGCCTGCTTCCCGCCCGGCACCCGGGTGGCGGTGGAGCCACGACACGACTCCTGGTGGACGCCCGAGGTACGGAAGGTCCTGGAGGCCCGCGCCGCGGCCCTGTGCTGGGCGGACGTCCTCTCCCGCCCGTCGACCCCGCTGTGGCGCACGGCCGACTGGGGCTACGTCCGCTTCCACCAGGGCCGCGCACGGGCGTGGCCGCACTACGGCCGGCAGGCGCTGGAGACGTGGGTGGAACGGATCACGCGGACCTGGAGCGCCGACGAGGACGTCTACGCGTACTTCAACAACGACCCGACGGGGGCGGCGGTGCGGGACGCGACGGTGTTCGCGAAAGCGGCCCGCACGAGGGATCTAAGGGTCACACGAACCCCTTGAAGCGTCCGCGGACGTTTGTTCACGCCGCTGACGTTTCGCCCTCCGCCGCTTGCCCGGTGCCATTCGCGCCGCTGACGTTCCGACCTCCGACGCTTGGCGCGCTGACGTTTGGGCCTCTGGCGTTTGGCCCGGTGACGCTTGGGCCTCTGGCGTTTGGCCCGGGGACGCTTGGGCCTCTGGCGTTTGGCCCGGGGACGCTTGGATCGGTGATGTTCGGTTTGCTGGTGTTTGGTCCGCTGGTGTTTTGTCCGCCGCAGCGGCGGTCGGCCACGGCGGCGCGATCCGGCGGTGTCCGACCCGGGTCAGTCCTTGCCGTATCCCGCTCGCAACGCGTCACGGACGGCCGCCAACGCGTCGTCCTCCGTCAGCCCCAGCCGCCGAGCCCGCTCCACGTACGCCTGCGCGGCCGACGCCAGCTCCCGTTCCGCCGCGGAGCCCGCCGCGGCCACGTACGTGCCGTTGCGCCCCCGCGTCTCGATCACCCCGTCACCCTCCAGCGCCCGGTACGCCTTGGCCACCGTGTTCGCCGCCAGCCCCAGCGACTCCGCCAGCCCCCGCACCGTCGGCAACCGGTAGCCCACCGGCAGCACCCCGGTCCGCGCCTGCTCGGAGATCTGCGCCCGCACCTGCTCGTACGGCGCCGCACTGTCGTCGATGTGGATCTTCAAGGTCACGGCACGATTGTCCCGCACCCGCCGGAAAATGAGAGGCACCCCCGCACACCCCCCGCGTACCGTGCCCCCACATGACAGTGATCGTGCGTGACCTCCGTCCGGACGACCGGGCCGACGTGGAGGCCTTCGCCCACGTACGGCACCTCGCCCTGCCCCACATCCTGTGGACCGCGGACGCCATACTGCACCGCCTCGTCCGCACCCACCCCGACGCCCGCTTCCGCTCCCTCGTCGCGGAGGAGGACGGCGAGGTGATCGGCACGGCCCAGGTGCAACTGGCCCACGACAGCCCGGAACCCGGCCTCGGCATGCTCAACATCTACGTGCACCCCGAGCACACCCGCCGCGGTGCGGGCGACCTCCTGGTACGCGCCTCCGAGGCGCACCTGACCGACAACGGCGCGCGGAAGCTGTACGCCTGGGTCCTGGACGAGCCGGGCAACCGGGCGTTCGCCGAACGCCACGGCTACCGGGCCCGCCGCTCCGCCCACTTCCTGCGCCTGGACCTCACCACCGCCGCCCTCCCGCCGCTCGCGCCCCCGCCCTCCGGCGTCGAGTTGCGCAGCGCCGCCGACCTCGCCGACGACCCGCGCCCGCTGTACGAGCTGGACGCGGAGACGGCCTCGGACGAACCGAGCGACGTGGACACCGAGTTCACCGACTACGGGAACTGGATCGAGGAGGTCTGGCGGCACCCGCTGCTCGACCGGGAGCTGACCACGGTCGCGTTCGTCGAGGGCCGCCCCGCCGCGTTCAGCCTGGCCTGGAGTGACGCCGCCACCGGCCGTTACGCCACCGCCATGACCGGTACCGCCCGTGCCTACCGCGGCCGGGGCCTGGCCAAGCTCGTCAAGAACGACTCGCTGCACCGCGCCCGCGCGGCCGGCTTCACCCGGGCACTCACCGGCAACGACGCCGGGAACGGCCCGATGCTCGCGATCAACAAGTGGTTCGGATACGAGATCTGCGCGACGGAGGTCCGGTATGTCCGCGAACTCGGCTGACCCGGCACGCCGGCTGGACGTCGTCCTGGTCAAGGCGGGCCGTACGAAGCTCCGTTACCCGGCCCGGCTGCTGAGCGACGACGGCACCCGCGTCGTCGTCCGGGCGCCCTTCGCGGGCGGCGAGCCCCGCGACTTCGGCTTCGTGCGCTTCGAGGCCGGGGACGTCTTCACCGAGTACTACTGGCGGGACCGCTGGTACGCGGTGAAGGAGCTGCGCGACTCCTCGGGCACGCTCAAGGGCTGGTACTGCGACATCGCCCGCCCGGCCGTGCTCTGCGGTGCCGAGCTGGTCGTCGAGGACCTCGACCTGGACCTGTGGCGCTCCGCCGACGGGCGGGACGTACGGCGCCTGGACGAGGACGAGTTCGCCGACAGCGGTCTGTCGCGGACGGATCCGCGGGCGGCGGCGGCCGCGGTGGCGGCGCTGGACGAACTGGAGACGCTGGCCCGCGAGGGCGGCTTCGAGGCGCTGCTGGCGTGAGCCGCGGCACGAGCCGACGCTTCCGCGCCCCTGGCACCCGCGCCCTCACACCACCGCCACCACCGCATAGCGCTCGTCCGGCACGTCGCCGCCCCACAGCAGGGTGTCCTGCGACAGCCGTTCCACCCGCACCTCGCTGGCGAGCGGGGTGACGAGGGCGGTGAGGGTGTCGGCCGGTATGCCGACCGGCGTCACCGTCCCCCACACCCCCTCGACCAGCACGAGCCGCCCTCCCGGCCGCAGCAGACCGCGCCAGTGCCGCAGTGCGCGCCCCGGGTCGGGCAGCGCCCACAGCACGTGCCGTACGAGCACGACGTCGAAGCGCTGCTCCCCCACCGGTGGCGCCGCCGCGTCACCGAGCAGGAACACCGCGTCACGGCCGGCCAGCTTCGCTCTCGCCCGGTCGACCATCGCCGCGGAGGCGTCCACGCCGGTGACGCGGTGTCCCTGCTCGGACGCGAGGAGCGACAGGCTGCCCGTGCCGCAGCCGAGATCGAGGACGTCGCTCGCCCGCGCGGGCAGCCAGGAGGCGAGCCGCGCGGCCCACGCCCGGCGCACCCGCGGGTCCCGCAGGCCGTGGTCCGGTTCGTCGTCGAAGGTGGCGGCCTGGGCGTCCCAGTCCACGTCCGCCCCGGTCAGACGCTCGATGTCATCCGTCATGAGCCCAAGAGTGACACCCGCCACTGACAACCGAATCGTGACAGCCGCCACTGACAGACCCCGACCGATGAGTCACTCTCCCCGAACGGGTCTATCTCCGTGAGAACGCGGGAACTCGATAGACCCTGAAGGAGGCAGCCATGCGCCGTACAACCGTGCACAAGCCCCTGAAGAAGACGGACGCCCGCCGGGTCCGCGAGGAGGCCGACGAGCGTCCCGCCGGGCGGCCGGAGGTGCGCAAGGACATCGCACGAACATGGTGGCCGGACGGCTGACGGCGGTCAGTTGAGCCGCTTGCGGTAGTGGACGCGGTCGTAGGGACCGTCCACACGCCGCTCCACGACCTCGTACCCGTACTTCGGATAGATCTTCTGGTTCTCCCACATCAGGGCGTTCGTGTAGAGCCTGACCTCGGGCAGGCCGAGGGCACGCGCGCGTGCGTCCACGAACCCGAGCAGCCGCCGTCCCACGCCCGTGCCGTGCGCGTCGGGGTGGACGGCGATGCTGTCCAGGAACAGATGGTCGTCGTGCGCCTCCAGCACGACGAGCCCGACGACGGGCCGCCCCGTCACGAACACCTTCCCCGCCGCCACGTCCGCCGCGTGGTCCGCCTCCATGGGCACCGGCACCACCCCGATCCGCTCGATGTAGGGGTGGTAGGCGGCGTCGGTCACGGCCTTCACCGCGGGGACGTCGGCGGCGACGGCGGGCCGGATCTCGTGCTCTTCCATGCCGTGCACGGTACGTACCTGATCCCAGCCTGAGCACTCCCTTAACGCGAGCATAAGGATCTCCACCACCCGCCCTCAGCAGGCGATTTCACGGTTTCTTGGGGATGGCTTCCGATCACCGCAACCGCCCCGAGGAGACTCCCCATGCCCGCACCCCGCCGTCGCACGGCCGCCGCCGTCGCCGCCCTCGGCGCGGCCCCGTTCGTCCTGACCGCGCTGGCCGCCGCCCCGGCGTCGGCGCACGGCACGATGGGCGACCCGGTCAGCCGGGTGGCGCAGTGCTACGCGGAGAACCCGGAGAGCCCTGCCTCCGACGCGTGCAGGGCCGCGGTGGCGGCCGGCGGCACGCAGGCGCTCTACGACTGGAACGGCATCCGCATCGGCGACGCGAACGGGCGCCACCAGGAGCTGATCCCGGACGGCAGGCTGTGCAGCGCGAACAACGACGAGTTCAAGGGCCTGGACCTGGCCCGCGCGGACTGGCCGGCGACGAGCGTGCGCAGCGGGTCGTACACCTTCAAGTACCGCGTGACCGCCCCGCACAAGGGCACCTTCACGGTGTACCTCACGAAGCAGGGCTACGACCCGACCCAGCCGCTGGCCTGGTCCGACCTGGACCTGGCACATCCCGTGGCGACGGCCACCGACCCGGTCGCCGCGGACGGTTTCTACACGTTCTCCGGCACGCTTCCCGAGCGTTCCGGCAGGCAGCTGCTGTACGCGGTCTGGCAGCGCTCGGACAGCCCGGAGGCGTTCTACTCCTGCTCGGACGTCACCTTCGGCGGGACCGTCGGCGCTTCGGGCGGTTCCTCGCCGGCGCCCACCGCCTCCGCGCCCTCCGACGAGCAGATCGAGGCCGGTGCCGGCAAGTCGACGGTCGAGCACCACGGGCACGGTGACCAGGACGCGCGGACCTCCGCGGAACCCACCACGGCCAACACGCCGGAGGCGGACGGCCGGGTGCAGGAGCTGGCGGAGACGGGCGGCGACGGCACCACCCCGTATCTCGCCGTGGGCGGGGCGGCGGCCCTGGCCCTGGGGTCGGCGGCGCTGTTCGCCTCGGTCCGCCGGCGCGCCCGCTAGCGCGCCGACGGGGGGCGGGGCCTGTCCGGCGGCTCAGGTCGGACAGGCCCCGAAGGGCGTCAGCTCAGCACCGACGCGCAGGTGGTCGTGGTGGCGTGGGCCGGGTCGAGCGCGTTGGCCACCTCGTGGAAGGCGATCCGGTCGGTGAGACCGATCAGGACGTGCTCGGAGAGGTCGAGCGAGCACAGGTTCTGCAGCAGCACGTTGCGCACGTCGGCACCGGTCAGGAACTGGCTGCTGTACGGCGTGACCACCTCGTCGTACTTGGTGGCGATGACCGTGTAGTGGACGCCGGGGACGGTGTCGCCGCCGGCGTTGAGCTTGGTGAGGAAGGCGGAGCCGGCGATCTGGTCGGCGAGGCCGGGGGTGGTGGCGGAGATCAGGTCCTGGGCGCCGGGGAAGTACGGCAGGAGGCCGGTCAGTCCGTCCAGGGTGGTGCCGTGGTTGTCGGGGGCGATGCCGACGAGGGCGTTCACCTTGGCGGCCCCGCCGAGGAACTTCAGGTAGTAGCGGGGCATCAGGCCGCCCTGGGAGTGGCCGACGAGGTCGGCCTTGGCGGCGCCGGTCGCGGCGAGCACCTTGTCGACGAAGGCGGAGAGCTGCTCGGCCGACTTGTCGATGGGGCCGAGGCCGTAGAAGACGGGGACGCCGGAGAGCCGGCCGTAGTCGAGGGAGAAGACGCAGTAGCCGCGGCTCTCCAGGTAGGGCGCGAGGGACAGCCAGTTGTCGACGGAGTTGCCGAGGGTGCCGTGGACGAGGACGACGGGGCGGGGGTGGGCGGCGGACGGCTTGCAGGAGTAGTCGTTCCAGCCGGTGCTGGGAGCGTCGGAGGCGTGGGCGGCGGTGGCGGCGGGGACGCTGACGGCGGCGGCGAGCAGCAGCGCGGTCAGGGGTCTGAGCAGGCGTTTCCAGGGCAGCATCGGGTGATCTCCTTGCGGCTCAAGGGAGGTACGACGGCCTTACGCCCTGTGATCCGGATCACGAAGGATGCTGTTCACTCGTCAAGTTACGAGCGAGTAGTGCAACTGTGAAGTTACGCGTCAGTAAAAACTTCCAGTGATAACTGACTTCCGAGTAGCCACTGATGAACCGTCACCAGGCGGGCCTGATGGGACCAGAGGGCGCGATACGTGCCAACCTCTCCCACAACGCCCGCACTTCGCCCTCCCCGAGCACCCCGGCCCACTCCGCCACCACCTCCGCGGCCGCCGCCTCCGCGGCCCGGGTGCAGGCCCACCCCCGCTCGGTCAGCACCACGAGCCGCGCCCGCGCGTCCCCGGGATGCGCCCGCCGCTCGGCGTACCCCTTGCGCACGATCTCGTCCACGAGCTGACTGGCCGCCTGCTTGGTCACCCCGAGATGGACGGCGAGCTCGGTCACCGTCGCCCCGTCCGGGGCCATGCGCGCGAAGGCGAACCCGTGCGCGGGCCTGATCCCCTCGAAGCCGCGGGCGAGCACGCCCTCGTCGACACGTCGCGTGAGCTCGCCCGCGACGGCGAGCAGGGTGGCGGTCAGGGCCATGGCCTCGGAGTTGTGCACGAGGGCATTGAAACACCCTTGACGAAATGGTCAAGCAGCTTGACCATAGGGCGAGCATGACAGTCAAGCAGCTTGACCATTTACGGCCTCGGAGGTCACCCATGCCCGTCGTCCACGCGTCCGAAGCGGTCACCCACGAGATCCACGGCGTCCGCTTCGTCTCGTACGCCGGCCCCCGCACCGGGGGCAAGGAGCTGTGCGCCTGGCGCGGGGAGATCCCGCCCCGCACCAAGGCACCCCTCCACATCGTCAGCCGCGAGGAGATCTTCCATCTGCTCGTCGGCGAGCTGCTCGTCACCCTCGACGGCCGTACCGAGCGCGTCGGCGCGGGCGACACGGTGATCGTCAACGCCGGTGCCACCCTCACCATCGAGAACCCCACCGACCAGACCGCGATCTCGTGGGTGACCACGTCCCTGGGACTGGAGGCGGAGCTGGCGGACGGCAGCCGGATCACCCCGCCGTGGGCCAACTGAGCGGCCCGCCTACGCCGCCAGCGTTCCCGGGAGCACCGCCCGTGGCCCGAACTTCGCCCGCACCCGGTCCGCGACCTCCTCCACCCGGCGGACCTTCTCGTCCACGGGGTCGAAGGTGAGCTGGTGGGAGGCCTGTTCGGCGGGGCCGAGGTCCTCGGCGCGCAGCAGGACCGCGCGGACCCGGGCCCGCTGCAGGCCGAGCGCTTCGTACATGCCGTACGCCGTCCTCGTCAGGGCGGCGGAGTGCGCGGTCGGCTCCTTCAGGGTGCGGGTACGGGTCGTCGCCGAGCGGTCGGCGTAGCGCACGGTGAGGGTGAGCGTGCGGCAGACCTTGTCGAGGGCGCGCAGCCGGGCGCCCAGCTCCTCGGCGGCCGACAGCAGGGCGCGGCGGTGCCGGTCCGGGTCCAACTCGTCGCGGGTGAAGGGGCGTTCGGCGACGAGGGAGCGGGAGACGCCGTTCGGGACGACCCGGCCGCGGTCGATCCCGTTCGCCTTCTCGTGCAGCTCGCGGCCGGCCCGCGCGCCGACCAGGCGCTGGAGGGTGGACAGGGGGGCGGCGGCGACCCGGCCCAGGGTGTCCAGGCCGTACTCGCACAGGATGCGGGCGGTGGCCGCGCCGACGCCGGGCAGCGCGGTCACGGGCCGGTCGGCGAGGAACCCCCGGACGGCGTCGGCGTCGTCGGGCACCGCACACGTCACCCCGGGCCGGGCCTCGCCCAACGCCACGCGGGCCAGCATCGGGCCGGGCCCGGCGCCGATGGCGCAGTCGACGCCGTGCAGGGCGAGGGCGCGGACCCGGATCACCGACGCGAGTTCGACCGCGCCGCGCCCGAAGTACCGTTCGGCGCCCCGCAGATCGGCCAGCGCCGCGTCCGGTGGCAGCGCCTCCACCACCGGCGTGAACTCCTCCAGCAGTCCGAGCAGTTCCGGCAGGGCCGCCTCGGACTCCGGCGGCAGCTGGAAACGTACGCACACGATGGTCATCCCGCACTCCCCGGACTCTGGTGCCACAACTTCCTTCCCACCGCGGGCCCTTCACCCGCGGGGCGCAGATCCGCCCAGGGGTGCATCTCGTACCCCGTGGGCATGCGGATCTTCCGGTCCTCCATCGGGTCGCGGGCCGCTGAGCCCGCGGGCGCCGGCCGTCCGTCCGAACCGGCCAGCCGGGCCGGCGACGCGCCACCGCCGTCCGCCGGCCCGGAGCCGTCCGCCGCGGGCGGCAGCGCGAGCCGGGCCGCGACCCCGTCCAGCCCTTCCGCCCTGCGCACCTCCAGCAGTTCCGCGAGGTTCCAGGCGGCGGCGCCCACCACGCTGAGGCTGCGCGGGCCGCGCCGCTGCACCACTCCGCGCACCAGCAGCAGCCAGGAGTGGAAGACGGTGTGCGCGCAGGCGTCGTGGGAGTCGTCGAAGAAGGCGAGGTCGACCAGGCCCGTGCCGTCGTCCAGCGTGGAGAAGATGACCCGCTTGCCGGAGCGGATCGGCGGGGTCTGGGTGGCCGCCTTGGCGCCCGCGACCAGCACGGTCTCCCCGTGCCGCGCCTCCCGCAGCCGCCGCGCCGACACCACGCCCAGCTCGTCGAGGAAGGCCCGGTGATCGTCCATCAGATTGCGTGAGGCGTCCATCGACAGCACTCCCAGCTCGGCACTGAGCTTCTCGGCGGAGGACAGGTCGGGCAGCCCGGCCGACGCGGTCTTCCGGCCGCCCGCCAGCGGGAGTTGGCCGCCGCCCGCGCCCCGGGCGCCCCGGTGCAGTTCGGTCAGGTGCAGTTGCAGGTCACGGCGGTTGGCGCCGAAAGCGTCCAACGCGCCGACTTGCGCCAGCCGCCCGGCGAGGGGCCGGCTGGGCCGCGCCCGCTCCCAGAAGTCCAGCAGCGAGGCGTACGGCTGCCCCCGGGCGATCCGCTCCGCCTCGGCCTCGCTGATGCCGTGCACGTCACAGAGCGCCAGCCGCAGCCCCCACACCCTCTTCGACTCCTTTGATTCAGACACCAGTTCGATACGATGGTTGACCGCCGACCTGTTCACGTCCAACGGCAGGATCGGCACCCCGCGCCGCCGCGCGTCCGCCAGCAGCAGCCGCTTCGGGTACATGCCGGGGTCGTGCGTGAGCAGCCCGGCGTAGAAGGCGGCCGGGTGGTGCGCCTTCAGCCACGCCGACTGGTACGTCGGCACGGCGAAGGCGACCGCGTGCGCCTTGCAGAAGCCGTACGAACCGAAGGCCTCGACGATCTCCCAGGTGCGCTGAATCGTTTCTGCGTCATATCCGTTCGCCGCCGCGTGCTGCGCGAACCAGACCCTGATCCGCCCCTGCGACTCCGGGTCGGACAGCCCGCGCCGCACCCGGTCCGCCTCCCCGCGCCCGCAGCCGGTCATGATCGCGACGATGTCGATGACCTGCTCGTGGAAGACGACGACCCCGTACGTCCCCTTCAGCGGCTCCTCCAGGTCCGGGTGCGGATACCTGACGGGCGCCCGCCCGTGCCGCGCCTCGATGAACGGCCGCACCATGTCGGCGGCGACCGGACCGGGCCGGAAGAGCGAGATGTCGACGACGAGGTCGTGGAAGGTGGCCGGCTGCAACCGCCCCACCAGGTCCCGCTGGCCCGGCGACTCGATCTGGAAGCAGCCCAGGGTCTCGGTGGAGCGGATGAGGTGGTACGTCGCCGGGTCACCGGGCGCCAGCGCGTCCAGGTCGATCCGCTCCCCCGTGGCCCGCTCCACCTCGGCGACCGCGTGCGCCATCGCCGACTGCATCCGCACGCCCAGGACGTCGAGCTTGAGCAGTCCGAGGTCCTCGACGTCGTCCTTGTCGAACTGGGACATGGGCAGCCCCTCGCCGCTGGTCGGCACGACCGGCGTACGGCCGGGCAGGGAGGCGTCGGACAGCAGCACCCCGCACGGGTGCATGGCGACCCCGCGCGGAAGGGCGTCGAGGGCCTCGACCAGTTCCCACAGCCGTCCGTAGCGCTCCTTCTCCCCGGCCAGCGCCCGGAGTTCGGGCAGTTCGCCGAGGGCCGCGCGGGCGTCCCGGGCCCGGATGTGCGGGAAGGACTTGGCGACGCGGTCGATCTCGGCGGGGTCCATGGACAGGGCGGCCCCGACGTCCCGGATCGCGTGCCGCACCCGGTACGTCTCCGGCATCGCGACGGTCGCGACCCGCTCCTCGCCGAACCGGCGGATGATCGCGCGGTAGACCTCCAGCCGGCGCGCGGACTCCACGTCGATGTCGATGTCCGGCAGCACCACCCGCTCCTTGGACAGGAAGCGCTCCATTAGCAGCCCGTGCTCGACCGGATCGGCGTTCGCGATGCCGAGGAGGTGGTTGACCAGGGAGCCGGCGCCGGAGCCGCGGGCGGCGACCCGGATGCCCATCTCCCTTACGTCGTCGACCACCTGAGCAACCGTCAGAAAGTAGGAGGCGAAGCCGTGGTGGGCGATGATGTCCAGCTCGTGGTGCATCCGCTCCCAGTACGCGCGCCGGCCCGCGTACCCGTGCCGCACCATCCCCGCCGCCGCCCGCGAGGCCAGCGCCCGCTGGGCGGTGCGGCGGCCGGCGCCGACCAGGTGCGGTTCGGGGAAGTGGACGGTGCCCATGCCGAGGTCGTCCTCGGGGTCGACGAGGCACTCGGCGGCCGTGGCCTGCGTCTGTTCCAGCAGCCGGTGGGCGGCCTCGCGCCGGTACCCGGCCGCCTCGACGATCCGCTCGGCCGCCCGCAGCATGTCCTCGGCACCCTTGAGCCAGGCCTCCCCGGAGTCCAGCTCCCCGGCGCCGCCGACCGGGACCAGCCGGCGGGCCGCGTCCAGGACGTCGGCGACCGGGCCCAGGCCGGGGTCGGCGTAGCGCACGGCGTTGCCGAGCACCGGCCGGACGCGCTGTTCGGCGGCGAAGCCGAGGGTGCGGGCGGCCAGGCGCAGGGAGCCGGGGCCGGTGCCCTCGCGGCCGTGCCAGACGGTCTCCAGGCGCAGCGCGTCGCCGTAGACCTCCCGCCAGGGGGCGAGGAGCCGGGCCGCGCGGTCCGGGCGGCCCGCGGCGAGGGCGCGGCCGACGTCGGAGCCGGGGCCGAGCAGGACGGTCAGGCCGTCGGCGTGGTTGCCGGCCCAGGGCAGTAGCGGCAGGCCCTCGGCGGTGTGGGCGGCGGTGACGAGGCGGCACAGGTCGGCCCAGCCGCGGGCGCCGTCACGGGCGAGGAAGGTGACGCGGGGGGCCGACTCGTCGATGAAGGCGCCGCCGCGTACGGGGGTGCGGCGCCGTTCTCCTCGTCCGGGCCGTTCTCCTCGTACAGGCCGTTCTCCTCGTACGGACTCCGGCCCCGGTGCCGCCACCGCCAGCTCCACGCCGAACAGCGGCCGCACCCCCGCCCGGGCGCAGGCCTTGGCGAAGCGGACCGCGCCCGCGAGGGTGTCGCGGTCGGTGAGGGCGAGGGCGTCCATGCCCCGCTCGGAGGCGCGCTCGGCCAGCCGCTCCGGGTGTGAGGCCCCGTATCGGAGCGAGAACCCGGAGGCGGTGTGCAGATGGGTGAACCCCGGCACACGCACCTCCCGCACCTGACTCTCGAACGTCAGTTCCCAACATTCCCACCTCCACCATACCCCCTTTCTCGAACATGCGTACGACATCCGTTCGGACGCCTCCCACCTGCGCGGATGCCCGGCTGCCCGGACCGTGAGGACATGACTCAGAGGACCCCCTTCCTCGCCGAGGTGAAGGACGCCGTCACTCCGCGGGCCACCGTGCTCGTCCTCGGCGTGGTCGCCCTCCAGCTGCTGTTCATCGCCTCCTACGTGGGTGCGCTGCACCACCCGACGCCCAAGGACGTGCCCTTCGGTGTGGTCGCGCCCCAGGCCGCGGCGGGGCAGGCGGTGGCCCGGCTGGAGCGGCTGCCGGGTTCCCCGCTGGACCCGCGGGTGGTGGCCGACGAGGCGACCGCGCGGAAGAAGATCATGAACCGGGACATCGACGGGGCCCTGGTGATCCACCCGGCCCGGACGACCGACACCCTCCTGGTCGCCTCCGGCGGCGGCACCGCCCTCGCGACCACCCTGGAGAAGTACCTCACCACCCTGGAGGCCTCCCAGCAGCGGACGATCAGGACCGTGGACGTGGCGCCGGCGTCCTCGCAGGACTTCGACGGGCTGTCGTCCTTCTACGTGGTCGTGGGCTGGTGCGTCGGCGGCTATCTGTGTGCGTCGATCCTGGCGATCAGCACGGGCGCCCGGCCCGCCAACCCGCGCCGCGCGACGATCCGGCTGGCCGTCATGGCACTGGTGGCGGTCGTCGGCGGACTCGGCGGAGCGGTCATCGTGGGGCCGGTCCTGGGCGCGCTGCCCGGCAGCGTGCCGGCCCTGTGGGGGCTGGGCGCCCTGGTCACCTTCGCGGTGGGGGCGGCGACGCTGGCCCTGCAGGGGGTCTTCGGCATCGTCGGCATCGGCCTGGCGATCCTGCTCGTGGTGATCGCCGGCAACCCGAGCGCGGGCGGCGCCTTCCCGCTGCCGATGCTGCCGCCGTTCTGGAAGGCGATCGGGCCGGCGCTGCCGCCGGGCGCGGGGACGTGGGTGGCGCGGTCCATCGCGTACTTCGACGGCAACGACACGACCGCCGCCCTGCTGGTGCTGTCGGCATGGGCGGCGGCCGGGATCGTGGTCACACTGGGGGCGGCGGTGCTGCGGGCGAGGCGCCAGGGGACGCCCCGGCCGGCTCAGGCGCCGTAGTACGCCTTCCGCATCAGCTCCCGCATCTCGTCGATCATCGGCATCCGCGGGTTGGCGGGCGCGCACTGGTCGGCATAGGCGTTGAGGGCCTGCTGCGGCAGGGCGGCGAGGAACGCCTGCTCGTCGACGCCCTCCTCCTGGAAGGAGGCCGGGATGCCGCAGCGCTCGCGCAGTTCCTCGACCGCGCGGGCGTACGACTCCACGCCCTCCTCGGGGGTCGCGGCGGGCAGGCCCAGCATGCGGGCGATGTCCTGGTAGCGCTCGGGGGCGCGGTAGGTCTCGGCCTTGGGCCACGGGGTGGCCTTGTGGGTGACCTGGCCGTTGTGCCGTATGACGTGCGGCAGCAGCAGCGCGTTGGTGCGGCCGTGAGCGACGTGGAAGGTGTTGCCCAGGGTGTGCGCCATGGCGTGGACGAGGCCGAGGAAGGAGTTGGCGAAGGCCATGCCGGCGATGGTGGAGGCGTTGTGCATCCGCTCCCGGGCCTTCGGCGCCCTGGCGCCCTCCTTCACACAGGCCTCCAGGTTCTCGAAGATCAGCCTGATCGCCTGGAGGCACTGGCCGTCGGTGAAGTCGGAGGCGTAGACCGAGACGTACGCCTCCGTGGCGTGGGTCAGCGCGTCGAAGCCGGAGTCGGCGGTGACCGTCGGCGGGAGGTTCATCGCCAGGACCGGGTCGACGATCGCCACGTGCGGGGTGAGGGCGTAGTCGGCCAGCGGGTACTTCCGGGCGGCCTCGGGGTCGGAGATGACCGCGAAGGGGGTGACCTCCGAACCGGTGCCGGAGGTGGTCGGCACGGCGATCAGCCTGGCCTTCTCCCCCAGCTGCGGGAACTTGTAGGCCCGCTTGCGGATGTCGAAGAACTTCTCCTTGGTGTCCGCGAACTCGACCTCGGGCCGCTCGTACATCAGCCACATGACCTTCGCCGCGTCCATCGGCGAGCCACCGCCGAGCGCGATGATCGTGTCCGGGCCGAACTCCCGCATGGCGGCCGCGCCGGCGCGGACGGTGGCCAGCTCCGGGTTGGGCTCGACGTTGTCGATGTACTGCAACAGCACCGGCTCCTCACGGGAGTTGAGGATCTCGGTGACCCGGCGCACGAAGCCGAGCTGCTCCATCGTGCGGTCGGTGACGATGGTGACGCGGTGCACGTCGGGCATGGCCTTCAGATAGCGCAGGGCGCCCTTCTCGAAGTAGATCTTCGGCGGCACCTTGTACCACTGCATGTTGTTGTTGCGCCGCCCGATCCGCTTGATGTTGAGCAGGTTGACGGCGGAGACGTTGCCCGACACCGAGTTGTGCCCGTACGAGCCGCAGCCGAGGGTGAGCGAGGGCAGGAAGGCGTTGTAGACGTCGCCGATGCCGCCCAGGCTGGTCGGCGCGTTGACGATCACGCGGATCGCCTTGACCCGCTTGCCGAACTCCTCCGCGAGGTCCTCGTCCTCGGTGTGGATGGCGGCGGAGTGCCCGAGGCCGTCGAACTCGACCATCTGCGTGGCCAGGCGCAGCCCGTGCTCGGTGTCGTCGGCCTTCAGCGCGGCCAGCACCGGGGAGAGCTTCTCGCGGGTCAGCGGCTCGCGCTCGCCGACCTCCGCGCACTCGGCGACGAGGATGGAGGTGTCGTCGGGCACGGCGAACCCGGCCTGCTCGGCGATCCAGGCGGCGGACTTGCCGACGACCGCCGGGTTCAGCCTGGCGGCGGCGCAGTTGGCGCCCTGCGCGTCGGCCCCGAACAGGAACGCCTCCAGCTTCTCCTTCTCGGCGGCGGTGACGATGTGCGCGCCCAGCCGCCGCATCTCGGCGACCCCGGCCTCGTACACACCGCGGTCCAGGATGACCGCCTGTTCGGAGGCGCAGATCATGCCGTTGTCGAACGCCTTGGACAGGACGATGTCGTGGATCGCGCGGGCGAGGTCGGCGTCGGCGGCGACGTAGGCGGGCACGTTGCCGGCGCCGACGCCGAGGGCGGGCTTGCCGCACGAGTAGGCGGCCCGGACCATCGCGTTGCCGCCGGTGGCGAGGATGGTGGAGACGCCGTCGTGGTGCATCAGCAGCCGGGTCGCCTCCATCGAGGGCTCCTCGATCCACTGCACGCAGCCCTCCGGCGCGCCCGCCGCGATCGCCGCGTCGCGCACGATGCGGGCGGCTTCGGTGGAGCACTTCTGGGCGCTCGGGTGGAAGGCGAAGACGATCGGGTTGCGCGTCTTCAGGGCGATCAGCGCTTTGAAGACGGTGGTGGAGGTGGGGTTGGTGACCGGGGTCATCGCGCACACGACGCCGACGGGTTCGGCGATCTCGGTGATGCCGGTCAGTTCGTCGCGGTGGATCACGCCGACCGTGCGCAGACCGCGCATCGAGTGGGTGACGTGCTCGCAGGCGAAGATGTTCTTGACGGCCTTGTCCTCGAAGAGCCCGCGTCCCGTCTCCTCGACCGCCAGCCGCGCCAGCTCGCCGTGGGCGGCCAGCGCCGCGAGGGACGCCTTCTTCACGATGTGGTCGACCTGCTCCTGGTCGTACGACTCGAACCGGCCCAGCGCGTCGAGCGCGCCTTCGACCAGTGCGTTCACCCGGTCCACGACCTGCATGGCAGGCCTCCTCAATCACGGAGTTCGCTGACACCTCCATTCGACCCCGCCCCCGATCGATCATCGATCCGAGAACGGCCCCAGTGAGAGGAAGAAGGTCCCGGGCCTCCGCGCCGAAGGACCCAAGCCACCGCACTCCACGACCACCCCGGCCACCGCGCCCAGCGGTCACGCGCGCGCCCGCCGCCACCCGCAGCCGCCGACGGCGCTCAGCCCGCACAGGGGCCACCCGCACCCGTCAGCCGATCTCGCTCCCCGTGGCCGACAGGGCCTCCGTCACCGGCTGGAAGAACGTCTCCCCGCCGGAGGCGCAGTCCCCGCTCCCCCCGGACGTGAGTCCGATGGCCGCATCCCCGTCGAACAGCGGCCCTCCGCTGTCCCCCGGCTCCGCTACGCGCAAGTAACCCGTCATCGCCCGTAAGGACGACACCAGGCTTACTCCTGGCTTGAATTCGCCCCTCCGGTCGCCGGAGGAAGCTGCTGCTGCGCCTTCTCCAGGAACCTCAGCAGCTCCACCGGGAACGGAAGGACCAGCGTCGAGTTCTTCTCGGCCGCCACCGCCACCACCGTCTGCAGCAGCCGCAGTTGCAGCGCGGCCGGCTGTTCGGACATCTCCTTGGCCGCCTCGGCGAGCTTCTTCGACGCCTGCAGCTCCGCGTCCGCGTTGATGACCCGTGCCCGCCGCTCCCGGTCGGCCTCCGCCTGCCGGGCCATGGACCGCTTCATCGTCTCGGGCAGCGACACGTCCTTGATCTCCACCCGGTCGATCGTGACGCCCCACTCCACGGCCGGGCTGTCGATCATCAGCTCCAGCCCCTGGTTGAGCTTTTCACGGTTGGAGAGCAGGTCGTCCAGCTCGCTCTTGCCGATGATGGACCGCAGCGAGGTCTGCGCCATCTGCGAGACGGCGAACCGGTAGTCCTCGACCCGTACCACCGCCTCGGCCGGCGCGGTCACCTTGAAGTAGACGACGGCGTCCACCCGCACCGTGACGTTGTCCCGGGTGATGCCCTCCTGCGCGGGCACCGGCATCGTCACGACCTGCATGTTGACCTTCTGCAGCCGGTCGACGAAGGGCACGATCATCGTGAACCCCGGCTCCCGCACGTCGGACCGGAGCCGGCCGAGCCGGAACACCACGCCCCGTTCGTACTGTTTGACGACGCGCGCGGCCGCCATCACGTACACCGCTCCGGCCGACGCGAGGGTCACTCCCGCCGCCACCAGCTCCTCGACCATGCCGGCCCCCAGGGGACTGCGTCCTGCCTGTACGCCTACCGTGCCTGTGTGCGACTTCTGGCTGTACCTCGACGGTAACTCCGTCACCCGCACAAGAGGGAGCCCCCGCACGCCACTTGCGCGCGGGGGCCCACCGGACGGGACGCGTCAGCCGACGCTCACGCCGTAGTAGCTCAGCGCCTCGGTGACCGGCTGGAAGAAGGTCGTCCCGCCGGAGGTGCAGTTGCCGCTGCCGCCGGAGGTCAGACCGTAGGCGACCGTACCCGCGTAGAGCGGGCCGCCGCTGTCGCCGCCCTCGGCGCAGACCGTGGTCTGGATCATGCCGTAGACGATGTCGCCGCCGCCGTAGTTGACGGTCGCGTTCAGGGCCGTGACCCGGCCGCTGTGGGTGCCGGTGGTGGAACCGCGACGGTAGACCGTCGTGCCCACGCTCGGGGTGGCCGCGCTGGTGATGGTCTGGCTGCCGACCGCGCTCGGGTGCGCGATCGAGGAGTTGGTGTAGCGCACCAGCGCGAAGTCGTTGGTCGGGAAGCTGTAGCTGACGTTCGTGCCCAACACCGTGGTGTGACCCGAGTTCGAGTACCAGGTGGAGGCGACCTCACCGCAGTGTCCGGCGGTCAGGAAGTAGTACGTGCTCCCGCTGTGCACGTTGAAGCCGAGCGAGCATCGGTAGGAGCCGCCGTAGATGGCGTCGCCACCGGTGATCAGCGGTTTGAACTGGCCTGCCGTGCGCTTGATGGTGAGGGCGCCGGCGTTGCTGCCCGCGGCCCGCTTGATCTTGGCGATCTCGGCCTTGGAGACCGTGCTGTCGACGGTGACCAGGACCCGGTTGGTCTTGCTGTCGGTCGCCCAGGCGGTGCCCGGGACGTCGGCCTTGAGCACCGCGTTGCCGGCGCTCTTGAGCTGGGCGGTGCTGAAGGGGGTCGCGGTGGACGCGTTCGCGCTGGGGACCGCGATCGCGGCTGCTGCTACGAGTCCGGTGGTGACGGCGATCAGCCGGGTCCGTCTCGAAACACCACTGCGGGGGTTGGTGCGCTTGATCCTCACTTTTCGTTCCCTCCAAGGGAAGTCGGGGGCCCGCGTGGGGTCGGGGCCCGTGAGGCGCAGCCAGGAGTCGATGGTCCGGATTCCGGACACGTAATGCCCCTGACAAGCGCTGTGGGGGAGTATTCGGCCGAACGACCGGTCGGCGCAAGGGCGCCTTTCGGCCGTGCGGCTCTGTGCGGACTGTGCGGACTGTGCGGACTATGTGCGGTCCGGGTGAGTTGACCTGTCGTCAGGCACCGCTCGTACGAGCCGACGCTCCCCCCGCCCCGACCGCGACGCCCAGCGTATTCCCCGGCGGCGGGAAGGGGCAGACGCAGCGACCGGAGAATCCCCACGGCGACGGCAGCGCGCGGTTTTGCTGTCGGCGCCGTACAACGCCGAGCGGCGCCGGCTCGTCGGCGCGCGGGCCTCCCGCGAGTTGCGTCCCGGCAGCCCCGGCGGACGCGTCCTGCGGCTGAGCGCGCACGCGCGCGTGGTGGCCACCGGCGACCCGGGCTTCGACCCGATGGGCGCCGGGGAGCCGACGGTCGCCAAACACCCCACCTCCCCCGTGCCCGGGGAGCCGGAGGTCGCCTGCGACGGCGCCACCCGCGGCGACACCTGCCACCTGGACGTCGCTGTCAGCCGTCCGGCGAGTTCGAAGCCGGAGGTCCCCGCCCAGCCCGAGTCCGCGTTCGACGCCGTCGAGGCCCGTTGGGCGCCGGCCCCGAGTCGGCGCTTCCCGTCGGCGGTCAGGCCGTTCCGCGCCGCGGTGATCGACGCCACCGCCCCGCCGTCGACCGCCCAGGTCCCGCGGATGACCGGAAGCCGCCCGTCCGTTGTCATACCGTCATGCCGTCGAACCTGTCCTGGCGGAGCGTCAGGGCCCGGGTGTGCGACGCGGTGGTGTCGGTGCTGGGTCACGCGGCCGCCGGACGGGCGAGCGCGCCGAGGAACCGCAGGACCGTCCGTGCCGTCGCGTCGTTCTGCCGGAACGCGGGGCCGCCGGTGCGCGGCCGGGTGAAGGCGCCGGGGGTACGGCCGTCGGTGTACGGCCCGAGCGCGAACCGCCGGGGGTGCGGACGGCCGGCGCCGTCGAGGACGCGTCCGTCGGCGGGGTCCACCCGGAGCAGTCCGTCGGGGGTCTCGGCGGCGCCCTGGGCGTGCAGGTCGCGCAGCAGGGGGTCGCGGGCCCGGCCGACGGTGGGCTCGGGCAGCCGCGCCTCGACCAGCGCCCGCGCCTCGACGACGGCGCCCGGCACGGTGTCGCCGGAGGCCCGGAACACGCCGTCCGCGGCGGTGACGGTCATCCCGGCGCCCAGGAATCTCAGCACGCCGGCCCGGGACAGCGCGAGCATCTGCCGCAGCCGGGGTCCGGGCGGACCGGAGGCCAGATAGCTGAAGAAGCCGTGCCACCAGGGCCCGACGTCACCGAGCCTGACCAACTGCCCGTACACGGAGAGCAGTCCGAGGAAGACCGCCAGGTCCGGACTGTGGGCCGGGTCATGACGCCTGCTCAGATCCCCTTCCACATAAGCTCGCAGACCTTCTTGCAGCTCCTCGAACGAGCCGTACCGCACCCCGGCCAGTGGTCTGTCCAGTGCGGCCAGGTCCAGCCGGTCCGCCGGATCGGGCACGGCCGCCGCCACCAGCGCCCGTGTCTCCGCGCCGCTGCCGGCCGCCGCGTACTTCTCCTCGAAGTCGCCCCAGGCTCCCCGCGTCCGCTCCGGGTGGGCGGTGAACAGCCGGTGGTAGTGCGCGAACCCCAGCTCCTTCTCCACCAGCGGCCACACGTCCCGCCGGAAGTCGAAGCCGCCCGGCCGCCCGAGCAGCGTCCGCACCTCTTCCGGCCCGAAGAACCGGGGCAGCGGCGGCCGTTCACCGCTCCAGTCGTAACCGATCTTCGAGTGGTACGGCACTCCGCGCCGCGATCCGACGTACAGCACCGGCTCCCGTCCCGAGGGCACGTACACGTCCCCCTCGTACCGGCCGCCCCTGCCCTCCGTGAGCAGCACCATCAGGTCGACGAAGGCGAGCCCGAAGCCGCGCACGAGGACCGGCTCGCCGGCCCGGAGCGCGGACAGGTCGCTGTCGGCGGTGAAGTCCGGCGGCAGATGGACGAGGCCGTGGTCACGGGCGTACGACGCCAACCGCCGTTGCTCCTCGTCGGGTTCGGCGTCCAGGTGACCGAGCGCGAGGACCACGAGGTCGGCGACGAGCGGACTCGGCCGGCCCTCCAGCCACACCTGCTGGCGCCCCTCGCGCGGGCCGCTCACCCGCAGCGCGCGCCGCGGATGGTGGTGGACGGAGATCCCCGCGGGCAGCGCGGCGACGGCCCGCTCGTGGACCCAGCGCAGGTACGCCCCCTGGAGCTGCCGGTCGGCGAAGGTGCGGCCGTCGATACCGGCCCACTCGTGCAGCGTGGGGCCCTCGCGCACCGGGCCCTCCATGGCCACCGTCTCGTCGGTGAACATGGTGACGTCCTCGGCGTGCGAGTTCATCCACAGCAGCGGTGACTGCGCGGCCCGCCAGATGCGTCCGGCGCCCGGCGGATGCGGGTCGACGAGATGGATGTCGAGGCCGCTGCCGGCGTACAGCTCCGGCGCGTTGGCGGCGATGCGTTCGATGAGACCGGTGCCCCGCGGCCCGGCTCCGACGATCACCAGCGAGGGCCTCAGGGTGTGAGAAGGCATGCGAAGGCTCCGTGACGCGATGGTCGGGTGCCGCCTTCACACGGCCGCGCCTCAGGGCGCGGTGCGGCCGAGCCCCTCAGCAGGGCCGCCCGTCGACTGTACGGTCCTGTTTCCGCACGTTGTCAAGGCCGTCCAGGATGTGAGCCACTCGTCTCAGGCCGGTTGACGCGGAAGCGGGGACCTGTTCCACTTGCCCCATGCGCCCACAGCAGCGGCTGGTCACCCGCTCCCACATCGACTTCGGTCGCGTGTGGTCCTCGTCCTGTTGAGCCGACCCCGCGTGCCCTGAACCATACGGGCGCCCTTGGCGTTTCCTCCTTCTTCCTCGCCTTCACACGCGTCGCCTCCCCTCATACGCGTTTCCACCGCGCCCCCTGTAGGGGCGCGGGGAACCGCGCGACCGGCCACAGAGCACCCGCTACCGCACCATCGCAGCCTTCCGCCTGGGCGCGTTCCGCACCCCGATCACCCGGTCCATCAACGCCCCCAGCACGTCCCGCACCGAGGACCGCTCCCGTGCGTCGCACTCCAGCACCGGAACATCCGCCCCCAGCCCCAACGCCTCCCGCACCTCCTCCAGTTCGAACCGCTCGGCGCCGTCGAAACGGTTCACGGCGAGGACGAACGGCGCGCCCTGGGCCTCGAAGTAGTCCACCGCCGGGAAGCACTCCTCGATCCGCCGGGTGTCCGCGAGGACCACCGTGCCCAGCGCGCCCTCCACCAGGTCGTCCCACAGGAACGAGAACCGGTCCTGCCCGGGCGTGCCGAACAGGTACAGCGCAATCGTCGGATCCAGGGTGATCCGCCCGAAGTCCAGCGCCACGGTGGTCGTCGTCTTCGACTCGACCCCGTCCAGCGAGTCGACCCCGACGGAGACCTGTGTGATCGCCGCCTCCGTGTCCAGCGGTTCGATCTCCGAGATCGCCCCGATGAACGTGGTCTTGCCGACCCCGAGTCCCCCGCTCACGACGATCTTCACGGCGAGCGGCACGGTCCTGTCAGAGCGCCCGGACATGGTCCCTGATCCTTTCGAGCATCTGGAGCGGCAGCTCCGCGGGTTGCCGGCAGGCGAGTTGCCCGGCGACGACGAGGTCCGACACCAGCACCCTGGCGACGCCGAGCGGCACGCCGACCGCGGAGGCCACCTCGGCGAGCGTCGTCGGCTGCTCGCACACCGCGACGATGTGCCGCCGTTCGAAGGTCAGCGTCTCGTCGGGCGGGCCGACCGCGACGACCAGGGTTTCCAGCCGCAGGTCGGCCTGGAGCGGCTCGGCCCGGCCGCCGGTGATGATGAACGGCCGGACGAACGTCGTGTCCTCAACCGGTTCTACGTCCATGGGCTGTTCACCGTTCACCGTGGCAACGCCTGCCGCAGGTCGGCGATGAGCGCCGGCGTGAGCAGATCACCCGCCCGCTCCGCGAGCACCGCCATCTCGTAGCCGACCAGGCCGAGTTCGCCGCTGCTGTCGGCCAGCACGCCGAGACAGCTGCCGTCCCGGATCGCGGAGACCAGCAGGAAGCCCCGCCCCATCTCGATCATGATGAGCTTGACCCCGTCGAAGCCGTACCGCTTGGACGCGCTGCGCGCCAGGCTGCTCAGCCCCGACACGATGGCCGCGAGATGGTCGGCCTCGGTGCGGCCGAGTCCGTCGGAGACGGCGATCAGCAGTCCGTCGGAGGAGACGGCCACGGCGTCCCGTACGCCGTCGGTGCTCTTGACGAAGTTGGCGAGCAGCCAGTTGAAGGTCTGCGAGTCGTTGTGCGTGTCGACGGAGGTCACTTGGCCTCACCCTCGCTCTGCTCGGCGGCGCGCTGCTTGCCCTGCTTCTCCTTCTCGGCGCTGATGGCGCCCCGCATATGGGCGCTGCGCAGGGTGGCGAGCATCCCGGAGACCTCCTCGGGGCTGCGGTCGGGGACCGGTCCGGCGGGTGCCGGCCGCCCGGGCCGGTCCGTCTCGCTGACGGCGTCCGGAATGGCGCTGCGCTGGGGCCGCTTGACCAGCCCGTTGCGGGTACGGGCGGCGGAGGTGCCGCCCTTCGGCCCGGTGGCCTTGGCTTCGTTCGCCACCACTGTCTCCTTGCGCGGTGCGGGCAGCACCGGCCTGTCCGGCCCTTCCACCTTCTTCTCCCCTTGCTTCTCCACCGTCTTCTTCTGCGGAGCCTCCGTCAGCAGCGAGGTCGGGATCAGCACCCGCGCCACCACGCCGGCCGCCGGCGCCTCGCCGAGGCGTACCTCGATGCCGCACTTGCGGGCGAGGGCGCCGACCACGAAGTGGCCCAGGAACCGGGTGGGTTCGGCCATGAAGCTGGCCGTGCCGGACAGCCGTACGTTGGCCTCGGCGAGGGCCTGGGCGTCCATGCCGAAGCCGTGGTCGACGATCGCGACGAGGTAGCCGGCGCTGGTGCGCCGTCCCTCGATCTCCACGTCGGCCTCCGGCGGTGAGAAGCTCAGCGCGTTCTCGATCAACTCGGCGAGCAGGTGGGCGACTTCGGCGACGACGCTGCCGGTGATGTACGCGGGCTCGACGCGGCGCAGGGTGACCCGGCGGTACTCCTCGACCTCGGACAGCGCGGCGCGCAGCACGTCGGTGAGGGCGAGCGGGGTGGCCCAGGGCCGGGGGCTGGACTCGCCGGCGAGCACGAGCAGGCTCTCGGCGTTGCGGCGCATACGGGTGGCCAGGTGGTCCAGTTCGAAGAGGTTGGCGAGGGTCGCGGGGTCGGCGTCCTCGTGCTCCAGCTTGTTGATGAAGCCGATCTGGCGGCGCACCAGGTTCTGGTTGCGGCGGCCGAGGCTGACCAGCGAGTCGGTGGCGTTGCGGCGCAGCACGGCCTGTTCGGTGGCGAGGTCGAAGGCGGCGCGCTGGACGCGGTCGAACGCCTCGGCGACGTCCCGGACCTCGGCGCCGGCCCGGGCGGGGACGGCGAGCGGCGCGGGCGGTTCGGGGCTCTCTCCGGAGTCGGCGTCCTGGACGGCGGCGACGGCCTGCGGCAGCCGCCGTCCGGCCACCTCGCGGGCCTGCTGGGCGAGTTCGGCCAGCGGCGCGGAGACCGACCGCACGCAGTCGAGGGCGAGCGCGCCGAGGGCGCCGACGGTGGCGAGGGCGAGCAGCACGAACAGGAGCAGGTCGCGCTGGGCGTCGCTCTCCAGGCCGGCGGCGCGGTGCTCGACGTCGGTGCCGAGGGCGACCTGGACGTTGCGGAGGCCGTTG
This sequence comes from Streptomyces sp. 7R007, assembly GCF_054850255.1. NCBI lineage: Bacteria > Bacillati > Actinomycetota > Actinomycetes > Kitasatosporales > Streptomycetaceae > Streptomyces > Streptomyces sp. 7R007. The sequence goes on from NZ_JBTWMV010000071.1 coordinate 25,628, forward strand.
ATGGTGGAGGTCATCGCGTCCCACCAGGCCATGGGCGGGATGCGGTTCGAGCTGAGCCGGCCCGCGCCGTGCACGGCGAGGCTCTCGTAGGCGAGGGCGTGCCGGGCGTCCGGCGTGTTCAGGGCCGTGGCCAGGCGCCGTTCCTGGGCGGCGGTGGCCGAGCGCGGGAAGGCGTCGAGGGCGGCGAGGCGGCCGGCCCGGATCTCCATGAAGCGGCTGTAGTCGTCGCCGCGGAACCGGCCGCCGGAGGCGCGCACCGAGCCGAGCACGATGGCGCGCTCCTCGCCCAGGAACTCCTTGGCGTTGCCGAGTACCTGGAGCGCCTGGTAGCCGGCGCGCAGCGTGCCGTCGTGCACCTCGGCGAGGCCGAGGTCGAGCCGGTCGAGGGCGGTGATGGTGGTGGTGAAGTAGTCGAAGGTGTCCTTGACGACGCCGGTGTGGTCGTCGGCGTGCCTGCGGATGCCGGCGAGTCCGTCGAGCCGTCCGAGGGATGCGCGCACGGAGTCGGCGGCCTGGTCGCCGCGGCCGCGCAGGATGTCGTCGAGGGCGGTGCGCGCGGAGTCGGTGGCCTTGCGCTGGGCGGGCAGCTTGGCCTTGAACTGCCAGACGCCGCCCACGTATCCGGTGGTGAGACCACGCTCCTTCTGCAGCTGGTGGACCAGGCCCTGGAGGGTGACCTCCAGGCGCGCGTTGTCCTCGGTGGCGGCGGCGTTGCGGTAGGCGGAGATCTGGTCGGCGGCCGCGAGGCCGAGCAGCGCCAGCAGGACCGCGAGGGCGAGGGCGAGAATCCTCAGCAGCCTGACGCGGATGCTGGTGGCCGGTTTTGCTGTGACGTCCACTGAAGTGCCTTATTGAGGGGGCGAGTTGGGACAGAGCAGGAAATGGTTCCGCTTCTGGCCAACGACCTCACGGCGCGCCGGTCACCGGATCATGTTTTTGTTTTACGCCGCGGAAACAGGATCTTCCCGAGTTGCCAGGTGGCCGCCCCACCGGGCGCATTCCGTATACGACAGGGGACGTAACCGCTCAACAGCTGCAATCGCAGCCGCAGTCGCAGCAATCGCATCCCTCGCAGCACTCGCAACAGTCGCAGCAATCGCAGCAGTCCCCGCAGTCGGTGCCCTTGCACAGACCGTCCTTGCGCTGCCGGCTCCAGGGGTCGTCGTACTCGCCGCAGCACATCTGGCACGTGCAGGCCAGGCCGAGCCACACCGCGCAGCCCGCCAGCAGGCCCCGCGGGTCGCGACGCGGCGGCTCCGGGGGGAGCGGCGGGCCGCCCGGTCCGCCGGGCGGGGCGTACGGGCCGGGGCCGTGGGCGCAGGTGGCCGTGCCGAAGGCCCGGTCGACGGAGGTGCGCAGTTCGTGCACGAGCAGCCGGTGCGCCAGCTTCCCGTCCGCGAACTCGACCTCGCGCAGGGCGAGCCGTATCCCGTGCAGCGCGTCGTCGGCGAGCCGCCGGGCCTCCGGCAGCGGGGTGCCGGTCGCGGCGAGCGGGTTCCACGCGCCCAAGGCGGCGTCCGCCTGACGGTCCTCGACCGCGTCCAGCAGGTGCGCGAGCCGCCCGAACAGCCGCCCCGCCTCGGCGAGCGGCTCGGCGTTGCCCGGCCGCCCGGCCAGCACCGCCGTGTGCGCGAAGGCGGCCGCGGTGGCCGTCTCGGTCGGCTCGGTGACGGTCAGGATCGGCGTGCCGGGCCCGGCGAGCGCCTCGATGCCGAGCTGCCGGTCCACCGCGTCGACGAGCACGCCGGTGTCGAAGCCGACGGCGGACGCGGCACGCTCCCCCGCCGCGCCCCAGCCGGCGGCCACCCGGCGCGCGGCGAGCGCCACCGGCCTTCGCGCCAGCAACCCGTCCCCGTCGGCCACATGGTCGCGGACCTTGGCCGCGGCGAGCACCAGCGAGACGGCCGCCGCCAGCCGCGCGCCCTCACCCTGCGCGACGGAGGCGGTCCGCATGCCGCGCAGGGGACACGGTCCCGCCGTACGGCGTCCCGCGCCGGCCCGCTCGCGCTGAGCCTCCGTCAGAACCGATATGAGAAGCCCGTCATAGTTCGTCGCGACACGCGCGAACTGGCCGTGATCCTTGCGCAGCGCGAGACAGAGTCCGCACAAATGCGCCATCCACTCGGCCGTGAGGCGTTCGCCGAGCCGATGACGGCATGGTCTGACGATTCCGAACACGACGATCCCCCGTTGAGCGCGCGGTGCCTGAAACGGCGTTGAGCTGCCGCATCGTATCGAGGGCCGCGTTCACCCGTACGCCTCGCCCGTCACCCGTACGCCGTGAAGAATCATATTTCACTCACAGTCAGCAGCCGTGTACGGCAGGACCCTTGGGGCACACGGACTCTCGACGGATTCGCTGTGCACCAGTACCGTCACAAACCCCCCGCGCGGCGTCTATCCACTTGGCGCGACGTCCGCATCATGGATGACCATAGGGATGCGGAAAGCAAGAAAGACCGCTGTGAGAGGAGGCGTCCATGGGATCGGTACGCAAGGCGAGTGCCTGGCTTGGCCTCGTCGACGACAACGATGACGAGCGTTACTACGACGACGACTACTCCGAAGGGACCGAGCCCGGGGATGCCTGGGTCACCGACCCGCGGGTCAAGGTGGCCTCGGACACCGCCGAGGAGAAGGGCCGCCGCATCGGCACGGTCACGCCGGACAGCTTCCGGGACGCGCGCGCCATCGGCGAGCTGTTCCGCGAGGGTGTGCCGGTCATCATGAACCTCACGGCCATGGAGGCGGCGGACGCCAAGCGCGTCGTCGACTTCGCGGCGGGGCTCATCTTCGGTCTGCGCGGTTCGATCGACCGCGTCTCCAACCGCGTGTTCCTGCTCACCCCCGCCGACACGGAGATCGTCAGCGGCGAGCCGGCCGCGCACCGCACCGACGGGTTCTTCAACCAGAGCTGAGGCAGGGCCGCTCACCGGCCCTGCCCCCGCGCAGGGTTCACCGGAAGGCGTCGAGTCCGGTGAGCGCCTTGCCCAGCACGAGCTGGTGCATCTCGACGGTGCCCTCGTACGTCAGCACCGATTCGAGGTTGGTGGCGTGCCGCATGACGGGGTATTCGAGGGAGATCCCGTTGGCGCCGAGGATCGTACGGGCCGTGCGGCAGATCTCGATGGCCTCCCGTACGTTGTTGAGCTTGCCGAAGCTGACCTGCTCGGGACGCAGGCGGCCGGCGTCCATGCGCCGCCCCAGGTGGTGGGCGAGCAGAATCCCCTTGTGCAGTTCGACCGCCATGTCGGCGAGTTTGGCCTGGGTGAGCTGGAAGCCGCCGATGGGCCGTCCGAACTGTTCCCTGGACCTCGCGTAGTCGAGCGCGGCCTCGAAACACGAGCGCGCCGCGCCCATGGCGCCCCACACGATCCCGTACCGGGCGTGGGACAGACAGCTCAGCGGCCCCTTGAGCCCGACGACCTCGGGCAGCACGGCGTCCGCCGGGAGGCGCACGTCGTCGAGGACGAGCTCGCTGGTCACGCTCGCCCGCAGCGACCACTTGTGCTTGATCTCGGGCGCCGAGAAGCCGGGCGTGTCCGTCGGCACGACGAACCCGCGGATGCCCTCCTCGGTCTGCGCCCAGACCACCGCGACCCCGGCGACGGACCCGTTGGTGATCCACATCTTGCGCCCGTTGAGCACCCAGTCGCCGCCGTCGCGCTTCGCGTAGGTGC
>NZ_JBTWMV010000072.1:0-29220 GCF_054850255.1 Streptomyces sp. 7R007
ACCCGGCAGGGTTCCGGCGGGGGCGCGGATCTCCGCGGGGAAGTTCGGCAGCGTCGAAAGGTCGTTACCGAAGGACGCCGTCTCGGAGGTGAAGCGGTCACCGGTGAGCTGCATACCGTCGCCCGAGTCCCCCGCGAAACGGATGATCACTCGGTCCAGCCGGCGGACGTCCTTGGTCCCCGGCGGTTTGCGCTGCTCTCCCACGACGGCTTCGTCGGCCTGTTCCGTTGTCCTGCTGACCTGGCTGGTCACTGAACTGGACCTCCTTTGAGGCGGCTGCCTGGGACCGGCCCTCCCGCAGGCCTTCCCAGGATCAACCCTACGTCCGTAAGGGTCGCCTTCCCTCGGTCATTCGCAATATGGACACGGATGTGAGACGGCGTGGCGCCCTGACTTGTCATGGTTTCCGCCCCCTGGCGCTTCCCTTGAAGACGCTCCGAGTGTGCGCCCGGTTCTCGGCGCGTCGCGCACCCGCACCGGCCCGCACTGGCCCGTACCGACCCGCACCGGCCCCTCCCGTCCCGGCCCCCGGCCAAGGAGTTCAGGAATTCAGATAGGTGAGAACGGCGAGGACACGTCGATGATCACCATCGCTCTGGGACAGGCCGAGCTTCAGGAAGATGTTGCTGACGTGCTTCTCCACGGCCCCGTCGCTGACGACGAGCTGGCGCGCGATCGCCGAGTTCGTCCGCCCCTCGGCCATCAGCCCCAGCACCTCGCGCTCCCGGGGCGTCAGTCCGGCCAGCACGTCCTGCTTACGACTGCGCCCGAGCAGCTGCGCGACGACTTCCGGGTCCAGCGCGGTGCCGCCCTGGGCCACGCGGACCACGGCGTCCACGAACTCGCGCACCTCGGCGACACGGTCCTTCAGCAGGTAGCCGACGCCGTGACTGGAACCGGCCAGCAGTTCGGTGGCGTAACGCTCCTCCACGTACTGTGACAGCACCAGTACGCCGAGTCCCGGATGCGCCTTGCGCAGCTGTACGGCGGCCCGGACACCCTCGTCGGTGTGCGTGGGCGGCATCCGGACGTCGGCCACGACGACGTCGGGCAGCGCGCCCTGTCCGTCCAGCTCCTCGATGGTCTTGATCAGCGCGTCACCGTCGCCCACTCCTGCGACGACGTCGTGCCCACGGTCGGTCAGCAGCCGGGTCAGGCCCTCCCTGAGCAGCACTGAATCCTCGGCGATGACCACCCGCACCCTGTCCTCCACGATCTCCGGCCCCCCAGCCCGACTCACCAGCCCACGGCCCGCACCCGTCCTGGGCCGACCCGGTAGTCCAGCATTCCAGCATTCCCCACCCACCGCGCCCGCCCAACACGATTCAACGCCAAACCACGTCCTGAACGGCGGCTTCCGGCCGGGGGTGGGCAGCATGGGCGGCATAGGGGGCATGGGTGGCATGGGCGGCGGGGTGCGGACGGCTGGGGAGGGGGCGGGATCGGGGGTGTGGGCGAGATGGGGAGAGGTGGGCGGGCGGGTGCGGATGCGGGGTTGGGGATGCGGGGTTGGGGATGGGGTTGGGATTGGGGGAGTGGGGAGCGGCGATGCGGTGACGCGGTGACGCGGTGATTGCTTTGGGCGCGCGGCGATGAAATCAGCCCGTCCGGCGTTTGAGGGCAAGGCCCGTTCAGGGCCGACGGGGTCGGGGGCGGAGCCCCGGCGGGGGCGAGAAACGAGGCGGGGCGACCCCCACCCGGTTACCGCCCCAGTTATCCCACCTCCGTCACCGCACCCCCGTTATCGCACCCCCGTCACCGAACCGCCCGCTCCCCCCGCCAAGGCAACTCCGCAGTCACCCGCGTAGGCCCCCCCACCGGCGAGTCCACCACCAGAATCCCGTCCACCGCATCCAACCGCTCCGCCAGCCCCGCCAGCCCGGACCCCCCGGACACATCCGCCCCCCCGACCCCGTTGTCCACCACCTGCACCATCAGCCGCTGCTCCACCCGCCACACGTCAACCGCCGCCCACGTGGCCCGCGCATGCTTGCTGATGTTCTGCAGCAGCTCCGACACCGTGAAGTACGCGATTCCCTCGATCGCCGGCGCCGGCCGCTCCGCGAGATCCACCTCCACCTGCACCGGAACGGTGCACCGGGACGCCACCGCGGACAACGCCGCATCCAGCCCCCGATCCGTCAGCACCGCCGGATGAATCCCGCGCGCCAGGTCCCGCAGCTCCTGCAACGCCGTCTTCACCTCACCGTGCGCCTCGTCCACCATCCGCGCCGCCGCCTGCGGATCCTCCGCCAGCTTCTCCTTCGCCAGCCCCAGATCCATCGCCAGCGCCACCAGCCGGGCCTGCGCCCCGTCGTGCAGGTCGCGTTCGATCCGCCGTAGATCCGCGGCCGCCGTGTCGACCACGACCCCCCGGTCGGACTCCAGCTCCACCACCCGCGTCGCCAGCCGCGACGGCCCGAGCAGCCCGTGCACCATCACCCGGTCCACCATCGTCAGCGCCCGTACGATCCACGGCGTGGCCAGCGTGAACAACAGCCCCACCAACGCCGTGACGGTGATCTCGAAGGGGTTGTCGAGATAGATCGAGTGATGCGCGTCGCCGTACAGCTGGAGCCCGCCCTGACCGACGTACACCGGAAAGACCCAGAACCACAGCGGATACGTCAGCAACGCCCACCCGTACGCCCAGAAGTTCACGGCGACCACGAACGAGAACACCGACCAGGGGAACTGCAGCAGCGCGTACAGCAGCGTCCGCCACGAGGTGCCGCTCTTGAGCACGGCCCCCATCCAGGCCATCACGCCCTGCTTCTTCATCCGCAGCGGCTCGGGATCGGCCACCTCCAGGCCCAGCATCCCCCGCGCCCGCGCCCGCTCCAGCGCTCCGAACCCCCGGCAGCCGGCCAGCCCCGCCGCCAGCACCGGAATCCCGAGGAAGGTGACCAGCAGCCCGGCACCCAGGGACAGCATCGTGACGGCGTACGTGAACAGCGCGATCCCGATCGGCAGGCTCAGCAGCACATACCCGAACTCGCGCCAGCTGCGCCCCTCGAACGGCGCCCGCAGCACGGCCGGCAGCCCGTGCCGCCGCTCCCCGGCGAGGTCCGCCCCGCCGTCGTACCCGTAGCCCTCTCCGTACTGCATGGCCATCGGTGCCGTCCCGTCCTACTCGTCCCACTCGTCCTACGCGACCGGCGTCGTCGGTCCTGCGTTCCTGCGTTCCTGTGTTCCTGCGTTCCTGCGTTCCTGTGTCGCTGTCTGTCTCCACCCTCCTCGCCCCCCGTCCCGCGGACCATGGAGTGCGTCGGCGTCTTGAAAGGGGGGTTTTCCCTACCCTTCACCCCCTCATCTGGCCCCTTCATCCCATGGCCTCTTCATCCTTTGGCCGCCTTGCCCGGCGGGGTTTCCGGCGCCCGGTCCCGCCACGGCAGCTCCGCCGTGACCGTGGTCGGCCCGCCCTGCGGCGAGTCGAGGACGAACAGCCCGTCGACCGCGTCCAGCCGCTCCGCGAGCCCCCTCATCCCGGTACCGCCGTCGAGGCGCGCGCCGCCGCGGCCGTCGTCCCAGACCTGGATGAGAAGCCGTTCCTGCGCCCGCCAGACCTCGACCGAGGCGTTCTTCGCCGCGCTGTGCTTGCTGATGTTCTGGAGCAGCTCGGAGACGGTGAAGTAGGCGATGCCCTCGATGGCCGCGGCCGGCCGGGCGTCCAGATCGACCGTCACCTTCACCGGAACGGTGCACCGGGAGGCCACGGCCGACAGCGCCGCGTCCAGGCCGCGGTCGGTGAGGACGGCGGGATGGATGCCGCGGGCCAGATCCCGCAGCTCCTGCAGCGCGAGCTTCACCTCGCCGTGCGCCTCGGCCACCATCGCCGCCGCCGTGTCGGGGTCCTCCAGGAGCTTCTCCTTGGCCAGGCCGAGCCCCATGGCGAGGTTGACCAGGCGGGCCTGCGCCCCGTCGTGCAGGTCGCGTTCGATCCGCCGTAGATCCGCGGCCGCGGTGTCGACGACGACGCCCCGGTCGGACTCCAGTTCGGCGATACGCCGCTCCAGGTCGTCGGAGGGCGACAGCAGCCCCCGCACCATCGCCCGGTCCGCGTTGGCCAGCGCCCGCGCGATGAACGGCAGCACCGGCCACAGCACGAACAGCGAGGTCAGCGTCACGGCGAAGGTGAGGATGCCCCACGGCAACCGGATGAAGTCGTACAGCACCGCCCGCCAGCCGACCGGGTCCTTGAGCGTCATCCACAGCCAGGGGAAGAAGCCGGTGCTGCGGCGGCGCGGCAGCGGGCTGGGCTCGTCCACGCGCACCCCGAGCAATGCCCGCGCGCGTGCCCGCTCCATCCTGCCCAGCAGGCGCGAGCCCCTCAGGCCCAGCGCGAGCAGCGGGAACCCGATCACCGTGACGGTCAGCCAGAAGCCGGTGCCGAGCACGGTCACGGCGTACGTGAACCCCAGCAGCGCCACCGGCAGGTTCGCCAGGAGATGCGCGATCTCCTTCCAGGTGTGCCGGTCGTAGGCGAAACGGGGCGGTGGCGGACGGTCGTCGTCGCCGTCCGCGTCCCACGTCAGGTGGTCGAGTCGTTCGGTCATATGGGCTAGCGTGCCGCGCGCCACGCGCCCGCGCCATGAGGTCGACCGCCGCCGCGCCCGGGGGAAAACCCCACCCCGGCGGCAGCCGCGGAGTCTCAAGCGGATCTCAAGGCGCGACGGGCTGCTTACCGTCTCTTTATCAGGGCCTAGACTCCCGTGCGTACAGATCGTCGAACAACGGCGTTCACGAAGAACGCAGGTCACACAGCCAGGCATCGTCAGGTACACAGCCAGGCATCGTCAGGCAGAGCTAGGGGAGTGAGGGTACGGACGTGCGGGATCCTGCCGTGGTCGATCCGACCGTCGTCGATCCGACCGTCGTCGATCCGACCGTCCTCGCGGCGGACTACTTCCGGTCGTACTCGGTCGTCGGACTGCTCGCCGTCGTCGGCGTGCTCTTCGTCGCCGTCGCCTTCGGCGCGGGCCGCCTGCTGCGCCCGGTGGTGCCCACCCCCGAGAAACTCCTGACCTACGAGTGCGGCGTCGACCCCGTCGGCGAGGGCTGGGCCCACACCCAGGTCCGCTACTACGTCTACGCCTTCCTGTACGTCATCTTCGCCGTCGACTCGATCTTCCTGTTCCCGTGGGCGACGGTCTTCGCCGCGCCCGGTTACGGCGCGACGACCCTCGTCGAGATGTTCGTCTTCCTCGGCTTCCTGGCCGTGGGCCTGCTCTACGCATACAAGAAGGGCGTCCTGGCATGGACGTGAGGCCAGACACCAACGGGCAGCCGACGGAACCCGGACCGGTTCTGCTCCCGGAGCCGAAGCGGCTGGGCGCCCTCGCCCGCCTCGCGCCGGAGCCGATGAAGGTGATCCTCAACTGGGGGCGCCGCTACTCCCTCTGGGTCTTCAATTTCGGCCTCGCCTGCTGCGCCATCGAGTTCATCGCCGCGTCGATGGCCCGCCACGACTTCATCCGCCTCGGCGTGATCCCCTTCGCGCCCGGCCCGCGCCAGGCCGACCTGATGGTCGTCTCGGGCACGGTCACGGACAAGATGGCGCCGGCGGTCAAGCGCCTGTACGAGCAGATGCCGGAACCGAAGTACGTCATCTCCTTCGGCGCCTGCTCCAACTGCGGGGGTCCTTACTGGGACTCCTACTCCGTCACCAAGGGCGTCGACCAGATCATCCCGGTCGACGTCTACGTACCCGGCTGCCCGCCCCGCCCCGAGGCCCTTCTCCAGGGCATCCTCAAGCTCCAGGAGAAGATCGCCAGGGAGTCGCTGGGGGAGCGGTACGGGGGTGGTGACGGGGGCGGTGTGCTTCCCGGTGCGAGTGCGAGTGCGAGTGCGAGTGCGAGTGCGAGTGCGAGTGCGGGTGCGAGCGCGAGTCCGGGTGTGGATGCTGGTGCTGGTGCTGTCGTTGGGGATGCTGGTGTCGCGCGGCCGTCGGCGGCGGCCCTGCAGAGTGGGCTGGTGCGGGGGCCGGGTGCCGCGGGCGAAGGGGAGACCCGGTCGAGGCCGGGCAGCCAGCCGGGGCCGGAGACCCGGGTGGAGCCGGAGAATCGGCCAGAGCCGGAGCCCCGCTCGCAGGGGGAGGGCCGATGAGCACGGTCGGCTGGCTTCCCGCCCCCGCCGAGGAACTGTTCGGCCCGGACGCCACGGCCCATGAGTCCTACGACGTCCTGACCGTGGACGTCCCGCCCACCTCCTGGACCCAGGCTCTGCGCGCCGCCCGGGACGACCTGTCCTGCACCTACTTCGACTGGCTGAGCGCCGTCGACGAACCGGGCACGGGCTTCCGCGTCGCGGCCCACGTCGTCGCCCTCGCCCCGGTACGCCGACTGCTCCTGCGCACCACCGTCCCGCACGAGTCGCCGACGCTTCCCAGCGCCGTCGACGTCTACGCGGGCGCGGCCTGGCACGAACGCGAGACCCACGAGATGTTCGGCGTCACCTTCGAAGGCCATCCCGCCCTGGACCACCTCCTCCTCCCGGACACCTTCGAAGGCCACCCCCTGCGCAAGGACTTCGTCCTGGCGGCCCGCGTCGCCAAGGCCTGGCCCGGCGCCAAGGAGCCAGGCGAGTCCGACCACGGCACCCCCAAGCGCCGCCAAATGCTCCCCCCAGGCGTCCCCGACCCCAACGAATGGGGGCCCCTGAAGGGCCAACTCCCACCCGCTCCCACCCGCCCCACCCGAGCAACGGGCCGCACACCCGGCGAACGCCCCGTTCGCGGCGCAGGCGATCGCCCTGCGCGCGGGACGGGAGAACGGCCGGCCCGCGGGGCGACCGAAGCCCCGGCTACGGCCCCTGCGGAACGACCGCTGCGACGGTCCCGCTCAGCTGCGGAAGGATCGATCAGCCAGTCGATCGAGGCCCCTTCGGGCGGTGCGTCGACCGACGCTGCGTCGGGTGGTCCGGCGGCCGACGCTGCGTCGGGTGGTCCGGCGGGTGGCCCCTCAGTCGGTCCAGCGGGTGGTCTCCGGAGCGGCTCGTCGGCGGCTGGACCAGCTCGGGCGGCTGGGCCGCGCCGTGCGCGTACGGCCGCGGAAGGTTCGGTCAGCCAGACGGGAGCCCGACCCGAGGGGGCCGGTGACGTCTCCGGTCTGTCGGAGAGCGGCCCGGCAGCCGGGCCCGGCGTTGCCGCGCCGTCGGCCGAGGCTTCCCCGGCGACCGAAGCGGACGGTCCCTTCGCGTCGCCGGCCGGCGGTTCCGAGGCCCCGGATGCCGGTACACCCGTGGCCGGACGCCGGGCACGGAGCACGAGCGAGGGTTCGGCGTCACAACGCGCCGGTGCGGGCAACGTCCCCAAGGGCCCCCGTCGCGCCCGCAGTGCGTCGGAGGGCTCGGCGAGCCAACGGCGCGCAACCGACGCGGAGCCGCCGGTCGGCGAGACGCCGGTCGGCGAGACGCCGGTCGGCGAGACGCCGGCCGACGAGACCCCGGTCGGCGAGACGCCGGTGGGCGAGACGGGCGAGGGTGCCGTTACTAGCGAGGACGGGGTGACTGGCGAGAACGCGGTGACCCCCCGCAAGGGAGCAGCCGCCCCCACCAAGCCCCCCGTCGCCCCGCGCAGCCCGGACGCCCCGTGGCACCACGCCCGCCCGGCCTTCGACACCCCGGCCCCCGAACCGGCCCCGGCACCCTCGGCCGAGCCCGCCCCCGAGCCGCCGGCACCGACCGAACGCCCCGAACAGCAACCTGAGGTACCCCACACCTCCGAGGCACCCGAGACCTCCGAGAGCTCCAATACCTCCGAGGCACCCGAGACCTCCGAGAGCTCCAATACCTCCGAGGCACCCGAGACCTCCAACACCTCCGAGGCACCCGAGGGCGACGAACCCGTCGAACCGAGCCCCGAAGACCCCTCATCCCCGACACCCCCCGAGAACCCCGCAGGAGGCCCGCAGTGAACGACGCTCTCGACGTCGCCCTGCGACTCCTGATCGTCTTCGTCGTCTTCCTCACCTTCCCGCTGATCATCGGCCAGACCGAGCACAAGGTGATGGCCCACATGCAGGGCCGCCTCGGCCCCATGTACGCCGGCGGCTTCCACGGCTGGGCCCAACTCGTCGCTGACGGCGTCAAGTTCGCCCAGAAGGAAGACGTCGTCCCCGCGGGCGCGGACCGCCGTATCTTCCAACTCGCCCCCGCCGTCGCCCTCCTCCCGTACCTCCTGGTCCTCCTGGCCATCCCCATCGGCCCGAGCGAGGGCGCCGTCGGTCAGGTCCTGGACGCCGGCATCTTCTTCGTCCTGGCCGTGATGGGCGTCGGCGTCCTCGGCTCTCTCATGGCCGGCTGGGCCAGCGCCAACAAGTTCTCCCTCCTCGGCGGCCTCCGCACCGCCGCCCAGCTCCTCGCCTACGAACTCCCGATGCTCCTCGCCGCCGCCTCCGTCGCCATGGCAGCCGGCACCGTCTCCCTTCCCGGCATCCTCCACGCCTTCCACTGGTGGTGGCTGCCCTGGCAGATCACCGGCGCGATCGTCTTCTTCATCGCCGGGCTCGCCGAACTGCAGCGCCCTCCCTTCGACATGCCCGTCGCCGACTCGGAGATCATCTTCGGCGCCTACACCGAGTACACCGGCCTGCGCTTCGCCCTGTTCCTCCTCGCCGAGTACGCCGGAATCGTCGTCCTGTGCGGCCTGACCACCGTCCTCTTCCTGGGCGGCTGGCACGGCCCCTGGGGCGCCGACGGCCTCGGCTGGGTGTGGACCCTGCTGAAGACGGCCGTCCTCGCCTTCCTCGTCATCTGGCTCCGCGTGACCTACCCCCGGCTCCGCGAGGACCAGCTCCAGAAACTCTCCTGGACCCTCCTCGTCCCCCTCTCCCTCGCTCAGATCGCCCTCACCGGCATCGTGAAGGTGGTGTTCCTCTGATGTCCCGCCCGTCGCCCGGCCACCACTCCTCGACGACGCCCTCCGAGCGGTCCCGTTTCTCGATCCCGGGCTCCGGTCTGGCCAAGGGCCTGGCCGTCACCCTCCGCACGATGACGAGGAAGACCGTCACCGAGCAGTACCCGGACGTCCAGCCCGACCTCCCGCCCCGCACCCGCGGTGTCATCGGCCTCTTCGAGGAGAACTGCACGGTCTGCATGCTCTGCGCCCGGGAGTGCCCGGACTGGTGCATCTACATCGACTCTCACAAGGAGACGATCCCGGCCGCGACCCCCGGAGGCCGCGAGCGCAGCCGCAACGTCCTCGACCGCTTCGCCATCGACTTCTCCCTGTGCATGTACTGCGGTATCTGCATCGAGGTCTGTCCTTTCGACGCCCTGTTCTGGTCACCGGAGTTCGAGTACGCCGAGACCGACATCCGCGACCTCACCCACGAGCGCGACAAGCTGCGGGAGTGGATGTGGACCGTCCCGGCCCCGCCGGCCCTCGATCCCGGCGCGGAGGAACCGAAGGAGATCGCCGCCGCCCGCAAGACCGCCGAGAAGCTGGCGGCGACACGGGCCGAGCCTGCCGAGCCTGCCGAGCCCGCCGGGCCGCAGGAGGGAGCGTCGTGATCCTCGCCGCAACTGCAACCGCAACCGCGCTCGCCAGTGGATCCGCCGCCGCGACAGTCACCGGCACCGGCACCGGCACCGGCACCAGCTCCGGCGTCGGCACGGTCACGGGCGTGGGCACCGACGCCAGCACCAGCGCCGTCTCCGTCACGGCCGCACACGTCACCAACCTGGCCGCCGACTCCCACGGTTTCCTCTCCCCGACCGGCGTCGAGATCGCCTTCCTCCTCGTCGGCCTGGTCACCTTCGGCGCCGCGCTCGTCACCGTCACCACCCGTCAGCTGGTGCACGCCGCCCTGTGGCTGGTGGTGACCCTCGGTGGCCTTGCCGTCGAATACCTCCTGCTCACCGCCGAGTTCATCGCCTGGGTGCAGGTCCTCATCTATGTCGGCTCCGTCGTCGTCCTCCTTCTGTTCGGTCTGATGCTCACCAAGGCCCCGATCGGCCGCTCCCCGGACGCCGACTCCGGCAACCGCTGGGCCGCCCTCACGGTCGCCGTCGCCGCCGCTGCCGCCCTGGTCTGGGTCGTCGTCGACGCCTTCCGCACGACCTGGATCGACCTCGACGGCCCCGCCGCCGGATCCACCGCCGTCACCGGAGCGAGCCTCTTCCAGAACTGGGTCCTTCCCTTCGAGGCCCTCTCCGTCCTCCTCCTCGCGGCCTTGGTCGGCGCGATCGTCCTGTCCCGCAAGGCGAAAGTCGAGTCGAGCTCTCCCCCTGTGAACTCCCGAGGCGCGACCGGTAGTTCCCCATCCGCCCCGAATTCCCGTATTCACCCGATCGGGCGAAACGCTCCCACTGAGCGACGCGACCCTGCCGAGCACCCGAACCCCGCCGAAGCCTCCACTCCCGCCGGATCCTCTGCTCCGGCCGAAGGCTCCGCTGCCGCCGAAGCCCCCGCACCGGCCGAAGCCTCTGCTCCCGGCGAAGCCTCCGCTCCCGCCGGAGGCTCCACCCCCGCCGGGGGCTCCACCCCCGCCGATCACCGCGACCCGGCCGAGCAGGAGGGCGCTCGCTGATGCACCTCGCCTATCCCGCCGTCCTGGCCGCCCTCCTCTTCTGCACCGGCCTCTACGGCGTCCTCGCCCGCCGCAACGCGATCCTCGTCCTGATGTCGGTCGAGCTGATGCTCAACGCCGTCAACCTGAACCTGGTCGCCTTCGACGTCTGGCTCAGCAAGGCCGCCCGCGACACCCTGCACTCCGGCCAGGCGCTGACCCTGTTCACCATCGCCATCGCCGCCGCCGAGATCGGCATCGGACTGGCGATCGTCCTCGCCGTCTACCGCAACCGCGGCACCTCGGACATCGACAAGCTCCGCGACAGCGCCGAGGGCCACGAAACCGACGGCCCCGACAGCGACGCCCACACGCCTCGCACGGCCAACGCTTCCGACGCGGCCGACCGGACCGGGAAGGCTGAGGCCACCGCGTGACCACGACCACCCTCGCCGTCCTCGTCCCCCTGCTGCCGTTCCTGGGAGCGGCCGCCGGCCTGCTCCTGGGCCGCACGGCCCCCGGGTTCGTGCGCCCGCTCGCCGTCCTGCCGACCCTCACCTCCCTGGTCCTGGCCGTGCTGGTCGCCGTGCGCCAGGGCGGCGACCAGGCCGTCGACGCCGCCTCGCAACTCACGCCCACCGGCTCGGTTCCCGTCGAACTGGCCCTGCACATCGACGGCTTCGCCGCCCTCGTCGCCGTCCTGGTCGGCCTCGTCGCCTCCTGCGTGCAGATCTACTCGACGGGCTACCTGCGCGAGGACCCGCGCTACCCCTCGTACGCCGCTCTCGTCTCCCTGTTCACCTCCGCGATGCTGCTCGTCGTCTACTCCGGCGACCTGATCGTGCTGCTGGTCGGCTGGGAAGTCATGGGCATCTGCTCGTACTTCCTCGTCGGCCACTACTGGGAGACCCCGGAGGCCCGCGCCGCCTCCATCAAGGCGTTCCTGGTGACCAAGCTCGGTGACGTCCCCTTCCTGATCGGCCTGTTCGCGCTCGCCACGGACGCCGGTTCCTTCCGCATCACCAAGGTCCTCGACGCCGTCGCGCACGGCGGACTCGGCCACCCGACGCTGATCGCCCTGCTGCTTCTGGCCGGCGTGGCGGGCAAGTCGGCGCAGTTCCCGCTGCACACCTGGCTTCCCGACGCCATGGCGGGCCCCACCCCGGTCTCCGCGCTGATCCACGCCGCGACGATGGTCGCCGCCGGTGTCTACTTCATCGCCCGTCTCCTCCCGGTGTTCGAGGCATCCCGAGCCGCGATGGTCGTCCTCGCCGTCATGGCCGCCGTGACCATGCTCGGCTCGGGTCTCGCCGCGCTCGCCCAGGACGACATCAAGCGCGTCCTCGCCTACTCGACCATCGGTCAACTCGGGTACATGACCGGCGCCCTGGCCGTCGGCGACCGCGGTGCCGCTGTCTTCCACCTCCTGTCGCACGGCGCCTTCAAGGCGCTGCTGTTCCTCGCGGCCGGCGTGGTCATCCACGCCGCCGGCACCAACTCGCTGGCCGCCATGTCCCGCATGAAGGGCCTGCGCGACCGCATCCCCGACGCCTACTGGACGATGACCGTGGCGCTCCTCGCGCTCGCCGCGATCCCGCCCTTCAGCGGCTTCTTCTCCAAGGAGTCCGTCCTCGGCGCCGCCGAGCACGTCGCCACCGGTCACACCGAGCACGCCCCCGGTGCGGCGGGCTGGATCACCCTCGTCGCCGGCCTGCTCACCGCCCTGCTCACCGCCGCGTACGCGACGCGTCTGTGGCTGCTGGCCTTCAACGGGCACGGTGCCGAAGCTCCGGACCACGGTCGGCAGCCCCTGACCATGACCGTCGTCCTGTGGGTGCTCGCCGTGCCCTCCCTCGCCCTGGGCGCGTTCGCCTACCGCGCGCTGCCCGACTGGTTCGACGGCCGTGACCTCACCCCGACCCTGACCACGTCCGTCGTCGGCACCGGAGTGGCCCTGGTCGGCGGCATCGTCACCTACGCGGTCTGGCGCCACACCACCGCCCTGGCGGCCCGCGCGCCGTTGGGCGCGGTCGCGGCCCACCCCGAGGGCGACGCCGCCCAGGCCGAGGCCGAGGCCATCGCCAGCCACGCGCCCGTCTACGGAGACGTCGCCTACACGCCCGACCCAGCGGACCCGGGGCGGCTGCTGCTCGGTCCACTGCACCGGCACGCGGCCGTCGGCTTCCACCTCGACGCCGTCTACGCGGCCCTCTTCGTCCGCCCGGTCCAGGCGGGCGCGAGCCTCGTCAGGTTCCTCGACCGGGAGGTCGTCGAGACCTACGTGCGCGGTGCGGGCGCCCTACCCCGCCTGCTGGGCGCCGCCGTACGGCGCGCCCAGACCGGCAATGTGCAGACCTATGTGAGCGCGCTGCTCGCCGGCACCGTCGTCCTGGTGGTCGCCGCCGTCCTCGTCGCCACGGGAGCGTGAGCAGGCGTGATCGATATCAGCGAGTCCGTGATGCAGTTCCTTCTGGCGTTCATCGTCGTCGTGCCGCTCCTCGGCGCCGTCGCCGCCCTCCTGCCGGCCCCGCCCGGGCTGAAGGGGAAGTCACCCGAGCAGGCCGTACTCCGCCACGGTGTGACCGTGACCGGCGCGGTCCTCATCGCCGCGATCGTCCTCGCGCTCGGCTTCGACCACGACCATCCGTCGAAGATGCAGGCCACGACCGACATCAGCTGGATCCCCGCACTCGACGTGCGCATCCACCTCGGCATCGACGGCATCTCCCTCCCCCTCCTGGTGCTGACCGCGCTGCTGACCTTCCTGTGCGCGCTCTACTCGTACTTCAAAATGCCTGCGGGCCCGACCCCGAGGGCCTTCGTGGCACTGCTGCTGGTCCTCGAGTCCGGCACTCTCGCGACCTTCGCCGTCCTCGATCTGCTGCTGTTCTTCCTCGCGTTCGAGATGGTCCTCATCCCGATGTACTTCCTCATCGCCCGCTGGGGCGGCGAGGGCCGCACCCGGGCCGCCTGGCGGTTCATCCTGTACACGCTGCTCGGTTCGGTCGTGATGCTGCTCGGCCTGCTCCTGATCGGGATCAAGGCGGGCACGTTCGACATGGTGGCACTCGCCACTGACAACGGCCGGTCGCTGACCACATCCGTGCAGGTCATCGCCGTTCTGGCGATCGGGATCGGGCTCGCGGTCAAGACGCCGATGTGGCCGCTGCACAGCTGGCTGCCCGACGCCCACACCGCCGCGCCCACCGTCGGCTCGGTCCTGCTGGCCGGCGTCCTGCTGAAGATGGGCACGTACGGGTTCGTCCGGATCCTCCTGCCGATCGCGCCGGACGGACTGCACACCTTCGCGCCGTATCTCGCAGCCTTCGCCGTCGTGGGGATCATCTACGGATCCCTGGCCTGTCTGGCCCTCGCCAAGCAGGGCGCGAAGGGCGACCTCAAGCGCCTCATCGCCTACTCCTCCGTGGGCCACATGGGCTTCGTCCTGCTCGGCATCGCCACCATGACCCCCACCGGCGTCAACGGCGCCCTGTTCGCCAACATCGCCCACGGCCTCATCACCGGCCTGCTGTTCTTCCTGGTGGGTGCGCTGAAGGACCGCACCGGTACCACCGACCTCGACAGCCTGGCCGAGGAGACCGGCGCCGCCCTCTACGGCAAGGCCCCGCGTCTCGGTGGCCTGCTCGCCTTCGGCGCGGTCGCCTCGCTCGGGCTGCCTGGCCTGGCCGGGTTCTGGGGCGAGATGCTGGCGCTGTTCGGCGCGTTCAAGCCCGCCGCCGACCTCAGCCGTCCCGCATACCTCACCTTCATGGCGATCGCGGCGCTCGGCACGCTCCTGACGGCCGCGTACATGCTCGTCGTGGTCCGCCGCGTCTGCATGGGCGCCGTCCCGCAAGAGGCGCCGGCGCTCGCCGACGTCCACACGTACGAGTTCGCGGCCTGGACCCCGCTCGTCGCCCTCACCGTCGTCGCCGGACTGTGGCCGAAGGCACTCCTCGGCCTGACCGACCCGGCCGTGCAGCAGCTCCTCGCAGGAGGCACCCGATGAGCTCCCAGGCCGCGAACCTCGTCCAGTCCGTCGACTGGCTCGCCGTCGCACCACCCACCCTCGCGGCGGTCGTCGCGCTCGTCGTCCTCGTGGCCGACCTGTTCGTCGGAGAGGACAAGAAGGCGCTCCTCGGCTGGGTCTCGGTCGCCGGACTCGCCGCCTCCACAGCGCTCCTGCTGCCCCTGCTCGACGGCGACCGCGCCACCTTCTGCCTGACCGGCAGCCCCCACGTGTGCAGCTACACCGCGGACCGCTTCACCCTAGTCGTCCAGTTCCTGGTCCTCGGCGGCGCCCTGCTCGCCGCCCTCCTGTCGGTGACCACGCTCAAGGACGCCGACAAACAACTCCCCGAAGGGGAGTACTGGTTCCTGCTGCTGTCCTCCGCCGCGGGCGCCGCCCTTCTGCCGGCCTCCCGCGACCTCGCCACCCTGATCGTCGCCCTCGAAGTCGCCTCCCTGCCCGCCTTCGCCCTCGTCGGCCTCCGGCACGGCGACAAGAAGTCCTCCGAAGCGGCCCTGAAGTTCTTCCTGTCGTCGGTCACCGCGACCGCCGTCAGCCTGATGGGCATCAGCTTCGTCTACGCCTCCACAGGCACCCTCTACCTCACCCAGGTGGCCGACCGGATCCAGCACGTCGACGGACAGCTCCACACCCTCGCCCAGACCGGTGTCGTCCTCACCCTGGTCGGCTTCGCCTTCAAGACGGCCGCCGTGCCCTTCCACTTCTGGGTGCCCGACACCTACGTGGGAGCACCGCTGCCGATCGCCGCCTACCTGTCGGTGGTCGGCAAGGCGGTCGGCTTCTCCGGCCTGATCCTCGTCACGGTCATCGCCTTCCCGTCGTACGCCGACGTCTGGGGCCCGGCGCTCGCCGCCCTGGCCGCGCTCACCATGACCGTCGGCAACCTCGGCGCCCTGCGCCAGCAGGCCACGCGCGCGTACAGCGCCGTACGCCTGCTGGCCTGGTCCTCCGTGGGTCAGGCCGGCTACCTCCTCGTCCCGATCGCCGCGGCCGCCTACTCCGACGACGCCGAACGCTCCGTCGGCTCCACGCTCGCGTACGCCCTCATGTACGCCGCGGTGAACCTCGGCGCCTTCGCGGTGGCCGCCCTGGTGGGCCGTACGCACTCCGCCAACCGCGTGACCGACTACCGGGGCCTGTACGCGACGAACCCGCTCGCCGCCCTCCTCCTGGCCTTCTTCCTGCTCTGCCTGGCCGGCCTGCCACCCGGCATCATCGGCCTGTTCGCCAAGGTCACCGTGTTCTCCGCCGCCGTCGACGCGGGCATGGGCTGGCTGGCCGTCGTCATGGCCGTCAACGTGGTGATCGCGCTGTTCTACTACCTCCAGTGGACGGCCCTGCTGTTCCGCGCCCCCGAGGGCGAGCCCGCCCGGCACCGCCTCCCGGCACCCCTCACCGCGGCGATCACCCTCACCGGCGTCATCGGCATCGCCCTGTCCGGAGCCCCCCAGCTGGTCCTCCGCTTCGCCGACACGGCACTGTTCTGAGGCCTCGCCCGCGCCCTCACCCGTACGGCGCAGGCATGCCGCCGCACGCACAAGGGAACTAGTGACCCTCGCCTGGCGTTGACCAGAGCGGGAGGGTCCACTGGACGTGACACCACGGCACCAGTGGCGACGGAGACAGCAAGATCCGCAAGCGAGACAGCAAGCAAAGGGTTCCCCTGCTGCACCACTTGGAGGGCGTACCGTGCACCGCCGGCACAACGGGCTAAGGACCGCAGTACTCCTCGGAGGCCTGTCCGCCCTCATCATCGTCATCGGCAGCTTCTTCGGCCGCATGGGGCTGGTCGTCGCGGTCCTGGTCGCGCTGGGCACGAACGCGTACGCGTACTGGAACAGCGACAAGCTGGCGCTACGCGCGATGCGCGCGCGTCCGGTGAGCGAGTTCGAGGCCCCCGCCCTCTACCGCATGGTCCGCGACCTCTCCACCCAGGCCCGCCAGCCCATGCCGCGCCTGTACATCTCCCCGACGGAGGCGCCGAACGCCTTCGCCACGGGCCGCAACCCGCGCAACGCGGCCGTGTGCTGCACGGAAGGCATCCTGCGCATCCTCGACGAGCGCGAGCTGCGCGGCGTCATCGGCCACGAGCTCAGCCACGTCTACAACCGCGACATCCTCATCTCGTCGGTCGCCGGAGCCCTCGCCTCGGTGATCATGTTCCTGGTCAACTTCGCCTGGCTGATCCCGGTCGGCCGCTCCGACGACGATGACGGCCCCGGCATCCTCGGCATGCTGCTCATCATGATCCTCGGCCCGCTCGCGGCCACCCTGATCCAGCTGGCCATCAGCCGCTCCCGCGAGTACGAGGCCGACGCGTCCGGCGCCCAGCTCACCGGCGACCCCCTCGCCCTCGCCAGCGCTCTGCGCAAGCTGGAAGCGGGCACCCAACAGCTGCCGCTGCCGCCCGAGCCGCGTATCGAGACCGCGAGCCATATGATGATCGCCAATCCCTTCCGCCCAGGCCAGGGACTCTCCAAGATGTTCTCGACGCACCCGCCGATGGCGGACCGCATCGCCCGGCTCGAGAAGATGGCAGGTCGCCCCCAGTGAAAACCATCCTGAACGTCATCTGGCTCGTCCTGAGCGGCTTCTGGCTGTTCCTCGCGTACCTGGCAGCGGGCATTCTGCTGTGCGTCACGATCATCGGGATCCCGTTCGGCATCGCCGCGTTCCGCATCGGGGTCTACGCCCTGTGGCCCTTCGGATACACGACGGTCGAGCGCCGCGACGCCGGCGCGCCCTCCTGCATCGGCAACGTCCTGTGGCTGATCCTGGCGGGCTGGTGGCTGGCCCTCGGCCACATCGTCACCGGCGTCCTGCTGTGCGTCACGATCATCGGAATCCCGCTCGGCATCGCCAACTTCAAGCTCATCCCGGTCTCGTTGCTGCCCCTCGGCCGCGAAATCGTGCGCTCGGACGAGCCGTTCACGGCCCGCTGACCAAGCGACACGGCGGCGGGGCCGGCGCATGCGTCCCCGCCACCCACAGGCACTCCGCACCCCCACCCCACCCGGGCGCACCCTCGCCCGGGTGACCAGGTTTTCCACAGCCGGGCGGTCGTCCACACCCCGGCTCGATTGTCAGTGCCGCCCTGCATCATGAACCCATGACCGAGAACGAGCAGTTGCTGGCACGGGTGGCGGACAAGGCCCGCAACACCCGACCGTGGGGCTGGACTTCGCTTCCCAAGCCCGTCGACGCGGCCACCCTGGCCCGCGCCGAGGCCACCCTCGGCTTCTCCCTGCCTCCGCTGCTCGCCGACCTCTATCTGCGCATAGGAGACGGCGGATTCGGGCCGGAGTACGGCCTGCTGCCGCTGCTCGACAGCCCGCCGGCCGGCGAGCCCGCCGCCGTCGTCCAGTACCTCGCCAACCGCGCCGACGCCCGCAAGGACCCCGACTGGCCCTGGCCCGAGGGCGTCCTGCCGATATCCCACTGGGGCTGCGCGATGTACGCGTGCGTGGACTGCCGATCCCCCGAGGCCCCGGTCCTGCTCTTCGAGTCGAACGCCGACGAGGCCGAGCACGCCTGGTACGTCGACGCCCCCGGCCTCGCCGACTGGCTGCGCGCCTGGGTCGACGGCACCGGCTGGTACGAGGAGACCGCCGAGGAGCTGGACCTGGCCTCGTGGACCGACTTCCGCATACGCACCGCGACGACCCAGCCCTCCTGACCGGCGCGGCGCGGCGGCAACCGTACGGGGCCGGCTACCGCCCGCCCAGCCGCCGCCGCACCCCGTACGCGACCACACCCACCGCCAGCACACCCGCACCCACGAGCACCGAAACCCCCGGCAGCGAGATGGCCAGCACCACACACCCCAGAAGCCCCACCGCCGGCAGCGCTCGCGCTCTTAGAGCTGGGTCGAGCGTCCAGGCCGAGGCGTTCGCCACGGCGTAGTAGGCCAGCACACCGAAGGAGGAGAACCCGATCGCGCCCCGCACGTCCATCGCGGCGGCCAGGGCGGCGACCACCACGCCCACGGCCAACTCGGCCCGGTGCGGCACCTGGAACCGCGGATGCACGGCCGAGAGCGCGCCGGGCAGATGCCGGTCGCGGGCCATGGCCAGCGTGGTCCGCGAGACCCCCAGGATCAGCGCGAGCAGCGACCCCAGCGCGGCGACGGCGGCGCCGACCCGCACCACCGGCGCAAGCCCCGGCACACCGGCCGCCCGCACCGCGTCGGCCAGCGGCGCGGCCGCGTGCCCCAGCCGATCAGCCCCCAGCACGGAAAGGACGGCCACCGCCACACACACGTACACCGCCAGCGTGATCCCCAGGGCCAGCGGGATCGCCCGGGGGATGGTGCGCGCCGGGTCGCGCACCTCCTCGCCGAGGGTCGCGATGCGCGCGTACCCGGCGAACGCGAAGAACAGCAGACCGGCCGCCTCCAGCACCCCTCCCGCACCGCCCGAGGCGCCGACGTCCAGCCGCCCGGCATCGGACGCCCCGGACCCCAGACAGACGACCACCACGCAAGCGAGGACAGCGAGGACCACCGCCACGATCAGCCGTGTCAGCCAGGCGGACTTCTGGATGCCGCCGTAGTTCACCGCGGTCAGCGCCGCCACGGCCGCGACCGCGACGGCGTGCGCCTGCCCCGGCCAGACGTACGCCCCCACCGTGAGCGCCATCGCCGCACAGGAAGCCGTCTTCCCGACCACGAACGACCAGCCCGCCAGATAACCCCAGAACTCCCCGAGCCGCTCGCGCCCGTACACGTACGTGCCGCCCGACGCCGGATACAGGGCGGCCAGCCGTGCCGACGAGGTGGCGTTGCAGTAGGCGACCACGGCGGCGACCGCCAGCCCGAGCAGCAGCCCGGACCCGGCCGCGCGCGCGGCGGGCGCCAGGGCGGCGAAGATCCCGGCCCCGATCATGGAGCCGAGCCCGATGACCACGGCGTCCCCGACCCCCAGGGTGCGCCGCAGCTCGGCAGACGAAGACGACGAAGCGGACTGAGCCATGGGCGGAACCCTACTGATCAGTGCAACCGGAGGGTGCCGCCATGACGTCCCTCTCCTCAACAGGGCACGAACAAGTGCGCGGCCCGCCGGCCCGGCACACCGCCCGAACCGTCCGACCGGCACGCGACGCGCATGCAAGCCGCACGGAACACAGCGCACCCGCACCGAAAACACACGGCGGGGACAGCGCACGCACAGCACGGAAGGGCAGGTTCACGGCATGACGATCATCAGCTGGATCATCCTGGGGCTGTTGGCCGGGGCCATCGCCAAGTTCCTGCTGCCGGGCCGGGACCCGGGCGGCTTCATCGGCACGACGCTCATCGGCATCGCGGGCGCGTTCATCGGCGGGTGGATATCGGCCCGCTGGCTGGACCACCCGATCACGAAGGACTTCTACGACGGGGCGACCTGGGCGGCCGCGATAGGCGGCTCCCTCGTCCTGCTGATCGCCTACCGCATCCTGTTCGGCAACTCGCGCGACTGAGCACGGCCGAACACCCCCGGACCGCAGCCAGCAGGCGAGAAGGGTGGGCACCGACGGGTGCCCACCCTTCCTCGTCCACGCGGGTGGTACGCGCGGGCGCCGGCCCGCTGAACCTGTGTCCCTACCGGTAGTTCACGAACTGCATCGCGAAGTCGAAGTCCTTGCCCTTCAGCAGGGCGATCACGGCCTGCAGGTCGTCACGGCTCTTGGAGCTGACGCGCAACTCGTCGCCCTGCACCTGGGCCTTGACCCCCTTCGGACCCTCGTCCCGGATGAACTTCGCGACCTTCTTGGCGTTCTCCTGGGAGATGCCCTCCTCGATCGAAGCGAAGATCTTGTACTCCTTGCCGGACAGCTGCGGCTCACCGGCGTCCAGCGCCTTCAGGGAGATCCCACGCTTGATCAGCTTGGACTGGAAGACGTCGAGGACGGCCTTGACGCGGTCCTCGGAGTTCGCCTCCATGAGGATCTTGTCACCGGACCACGAGATCGAGGCACCCACGCCCTTGAAGTCGTAGCGCTGGGAGATCTCCTTGGCGGCCTGGTTGAGGGCGTTGTCGACCTCCTGCCGCTCGACCTTCGAGACGATGTCGAAACTGGAGTCGGCCATGTCCTGTGGCTCCTTGTATCGGGGTGCGTGTGGGGTGCGTATCGGCGGGCGTGGGGGTGGCCGCCGAGCCCGGCGTCGTTGCGGGCCGCATCCGGACAAGCCTAGCCACCCAGCGTCCCCCGAGCGCAGATCAATCGGGTGGCGAAGCACCCCTCGGCATCGGGTATTGTTTACGTCGTTGCCAGGGAGCACCGCCGAAAAGCGGCGCGAACGGCAGCAACCCCGGCGGTGTGCCCGAGCGGCCAAAGGGAGCAGACTGTAAATCTGCCGGCTCAGCCTTCCCAGGTTCGAATCCTGGCGCCGCCACGCTGAGAGAGACCCCCTCCGACCTGCGGAAACGCATGGTGGAGGGGGTCTTTTCGTGTTACGACACCCGTTCGTCCTGCTCCCGCAGGGCCGACTGCATGGAGTGACAGCGGTCGATGGAGCGGCGGCGTGTCCAGACGGTCCACCAGGCGATGCCGATCAGGAGGACGGCGGTGAAGACGGGGAGGGAGAGCGAACCGGTGGCGGCGCCGAGGACAAGCACTGCCACCGCGATGAGGCTCATCAGGCCCAGCAGGTACGGCAGCCACCTTCCCGCGCCTTCCATCCGCCGCAGGTGCTCGTCGACCAGCCGGCGCATGACCGCCCGTTCCTCGGGATCGCTGGGTACCTCGCGGTGCATGATCTTGCGGTTGAGGTCGGCGAGCCTGCGAGGGTCGGTGCCGGTCGCGCGGCCGATCCTGCGGCGCTGTACGACCATGAACGCGAAACCGATGCCCGTGTAGAACAGGCTCCGCAGGAGCCATAAGGCTGGATGCTCGTCCGGGCGTGAGAACGGGGCGGTGATGGCCAGAGCCAGCAGGAAGGCCAGGACGGCCTGCGCGGTCAGGCTGCGGTCGAGCCGGCGCTTCAGGGCGCTCACGGCGTATCTCCTCTTCATCGAAGGGGTCTTGCCGCTGACATCTCCCGAATACCCCGCAAAACGAACCGTATTGGCCGCGAGATGAGGTACGGCACATGGGACGCACCGACTACCTGTACGACCCCGACGCCCCACCCGCGACCTCGGTGGTGCCCGCCGCCGTGGCGCTCGTGCGGGACGACGCGGGACGGGTCCTCATGGTCCGCCGCTCCGACAACGGCCGCTGGGCCCTCCCCGGAGGCGGGCACGACGTGGGGGAGTCCATCGGCGACACCGTCGTGCGCGAGGTCCGGGAGGAGACCGGCATCGAGGTGGAGGTCGTCGCCCTGACCGGCGTCTACACCGATCCCGGGCACGTGATGCGCTACGACGACGGGGAGGTCCGCCAGCAGTTCAGCATCTGCTTCCGGGCGCGCCCCAAGGGCGGCGAGCTGCGCACGAGCGAGGAGACGACCGAGGTCCGCTGGATCGACCCGGCCGACCTGCCCGCCCTCGACATCCACCCCACCATGCGCCTGCGGATCGACCACGCCCTGGACGCGACGCGCACCACCCCCTACATCGGCTGACGCACGCCGGCGCACAGCCGCTGCCTACGGCGCGCGACCGGACCGCACGGCGCGCGCACCGCGCAACACGCCCCCAACCAGGGCACACTGACCCCATGTCCACTCGTCGTAGACGCTGCCCCGAATGCCGTCGCGAGATCGCGGTCGTCGCCGGCCGGTTCGCCCGGCACGACCCGCCCGGGGCGCGCGAGAACGGGGAACTCGTCTCGTGCGCCGGCTCCCGCCGCCAGGCGGACCTCGGCGCGGCCCAGCCCACGCTGGACGGCTACACCGTCCCGGACTTCCCGGGCCAACTGCCGCTCTTCTAGGGAACCCTCCGCCGGCCCAGAGGTTACGACGACGTCGTCCCCCGCACGTCCATACGAGCGACGAGCCCGTCCTCCCCGAACCGGTACACGTGCTCGACCAGACCGGCCCAGTGATCCCCCGCCGCGTCCCGCATCCCCTGCCGCACGGTGACCACCACCGCCTCGCCGTCCCCGTCGAGCCGCAGCCCCTCCAGCCGTACGAGAGGATGCCCGACCGCGAACTGCCGTGCCCAGTAGGCGCGCACCTCGTCACGGCCGTGCAGCCGGGTGCCCTCCAGGACGTTGGGCCAGTCCACGTCCGGTGCCAGGCAGTGCCGTACGAACGCATCCCTGTCGTCGGTCGAGAAGACCTCGTACATCCGCCGCAACAGCGCCGCCCGCGCGGCCGGAACCCCCTTGTCGGACACGTCAGTTCCCGGCCACCGACTTGACCGCCACCGGCACCGGCGTCGACCCGCCGACCAGTTCCAGGACCAGGCCGGCCGTGGCGGACGAGTCCACCAACTCCGCGAGTACGGCGGCCACGTCGTCGCGCGGAACGGCGCCGCGGCCCGTGTGCGCCTCCAGCCGGACGAGACCGGTGCCGGAGTCGTTCGTCAGGCTCCCGGGGCGCAGGATCGTCCAGTCCAGGGCGTCCAGGCCCTGCACGTACGCGTCGGCCGCGCCCTT
The DNA here is from genome assembly GCF_054850255.1 of Streptomyces sp. 7R007. Lineage (NCBI taxonomy): Bacteria > Bacillati > Actinomycetota > Actinomycetes > Kitasatosporales > Streptomycetaceae > Streptomyces > Streptomyces sp. 7R007. The sequence goes on from NZ_JBTWMV010000072.1 coordinate 23,059, forward strand.
CGCGCGCAGGTACACGTCGAAAACGTCGTCTCCTTGGTGCGCCGGATCCGCGCCCATGGACGAAACGACCACGTGCCGACGAACGCCCGCCCGCACCGCCGCGTCCGCGAACAGCACCGCGGCCCCCTTGTCCACGGTGTCCTTACGGGCCGCCCCGCTGCCCGGACCCGCGCCCGCCGCGAAGACCACCGCGTCCGCACCCGCCAACTCCGCCGCGACCTCGTCCACCGAGGCCGACTCCAGGTCCAGCACGACCGGTTCGGCACCGGCCTCCCTCAGGTCGTCGCCCTGCTCGGCGCGACGGATGATCCCCACGACCTCGTCGCCGCGCGCGGCGAGCAGCCGCTCCAGCCGCAGCGCGATCTGACCATGACCACCAGCGATGACAATGCGCATGCCTTCGACCGTACGCCCGGACAGCCGCATCCGCCGCACGACGTGAACGGCGCCCCACACAGCGCACGCTCGCAGATTCACGCCGGGTAGCACGCGCCACCGGCGCACGCGCCGGGCGCACGATCCGAGCGCGCGAGCGGACAGCGCGTGCGCCAGGCGCGTACACAGAGCGCGCACGCCCGCGCATGCGCTACCCCACTCCCACCCCCCCCCGCGCTCACGACAACTTCCCGCGCCCCTGCCGAGGCAGCCCCAACTCCGTCGCCGCGGCCGAGTTGCAGTACTCCCGCACCGCGCTCGTCCGCGCGACCACGCGCCCCCGGTGCACCACGATCCGGCTGTAAGCCAAGGACAGAGCCCCCGCCAGCCGGTCGCCGCGCACGGCGAGGAGTTCGGCGGGGAAGCCGGCCTCGACCCGCACCTCGGGCAGGCCCAGCGCGGCCCGGGCGGAGGAACTCACGGTGTCGTAGGCGTCCTCGGGACGCAGTCCGTACCGGGACGACAGGAGAAAGGCCGCCTCCAGGGGGTCACCGCGGCCCACGGGGTTGGACAGGTCCCGGAGGGCGCCGCTGCCCCCGGCCACGCGGACGCCGGCGGCCCGCAGCAGTCGTACCGGAGCCGTACCGCCGCGGTCCACGCCGCCGCAGCCGCCCTGGGGCAGGCACACCACGGCCACCCCCGCCGCGGCGAGCTGGTCGGCGGTGCGCGCGGCCATGTCGGCGGGCAGACGACCGAGCCCCCCGCAGGGACCGATGGCCACGCCGGGCCGCAGACCGCCGGCCATCGCGGCGAGACGGGCCAGGCGGGCGGGATCGGCGCCGTCGGTGTGCAGATCGACGGGACAACCGTGCTCGGAGGCGATCTCCAGCACCGCCTCCACATACCCCGTGGGATCCGGATCCAGATCCGGGCAGCCGCCCACCACCGACGCACCCATCTTCACCGCGTCCCGCAGCATCGCGAGCCCGTCCGCCCCCGCCACGCCCGTCAGCACCCGGGGCATCGCCACCGCCGTCAGCTCGGTCAGCCCGCGCAGCGAGCGCCGGGCCCGCAGTACGGCGGCCAGCGCGCCCAGCCCCTGGACGTCCCCCACGCGCACGTGCGCCCGCACCGCCGTGGCCCCGTGCCCGAGCTGCAGCAGAGCCGCCTCCGTGGCGCGGCGCTGGACGTCGTCCGGGTCGTACGAGACGGGCCCGTCGCCGTCGGCCGACAGGGCGGTGTCGCCGTGGGCGTGCGGTTCGGCCGGGGCGGGCAGGAGCAGGTACCCGCCGAGGTCCACGCGCGACCCGCACGCGCGCGTGCCGCTCGCCGCCAGACTCCCGGCGGTGCCCACCGCCTCGATACGCCCGCCCCCCAGCCGCACGTCCACCGTCCGCCCGTCGGTCAGCCGCGCCCCGCACAGCAGCAGGGCGGCCGAGTCCCCGGCCCCCGGGACGGCAGAGCCACCCGCCCCCCCGGAACTGCCGGGGACCCGGAAGGCTCCGGAGCCCCCCGTCGAACCCGTGGAACGCGCCGGTTCCGTCGATCCCCTCGAACCCGAACCCGAACCCGAACCTGAATCCGACCGCGACCCCGACACCGGTCCCGACCCCGGCCCCAAGCCCGAACCAGGCCCCAAGCCCGAACCAGGCCCCAAGCCCGAACCAGGCCCAGAACCAGGTCCGGAACCCGACCCTGAGCTCGTAGATCCCGACGGAGACGATGACGAACGGGGCGGCTGCGGCTGGCTCGGCTGGCTGTCGGGCATCGCGCTCCAGAGGCTCGGGCGGCCTGCGCAAGCTCGGAATGCGCTCGGCACTGCGCAGGGGGACGCAAGATCACGCAGAGTGAGTCGAGCCTAGGACGGTGATCCGCTCGTGGCGGGGAGGAGCGCAATAGTCGTACCGGCGTGGTCCTCCAGGCCGTGGCGGCGAGGCCGGGACGAGGGCGGCGAAACGGATTTGGGTGAACGGCGGCGGACCGTGTAATGTCTTCATCGCTCGCCCCAATAGCTCAGTCGGCAGAGCGTCTCCATGGTAAGGAGAAGGTCTACGGTTCGATTCCGTATTGGGGCTCTGGTGAGAGAGGTGCCCGTCGCAAGGCGGGTTCCGATCGCACCGCAGCGGTGTAGCTCAGTCGGTAGAGCAAGCGGCTCATAATCGCTGTGTCACCGGTTCAAGTCCGGTCACCGCTACTGACAGTAGCCGATTGCGGGGTCGGTCCTTCGATCGGCTACTCTTTCTTGCGTTGAATCAGTCCACCCGTTCGTCTTAGGAGCACTCACGTGGCTGCCACCGACGTCCGCCCGAAGATCACGCTGGCCTGCGTGGAGTGCAAGGAGCGGAACTACATCACCAAGAAGAACCGGCGTAACAACCCGGACCGTCTTGAGATGAAGAAGCACTGCCCGCGTTGCAACGCGCACACCGCGCACCGCGAAACGCGATAAATCAGGCTCGTACACGAGGCCGCCCCCACCAACAGGGGGGCGGCCTCGCGTCGTTTCGGCCGTTGCAGCGAACGTTAGTTATCGACACCAGGAGGTGCCGGGCCATGGCGCTCGACCAGTCCTTCGTGGGGCGGACCTACCCGCCCACCGTCCCTTACGAGGTGGGCCGGGAGAAGATCCGCGAGTTCGCCGAGGCGGTGGGGGACACCAACCCCGCGTACACGGACCCGGAGGCCGCCAAGGCGCTCGGCCACCCCGACGTGGTCGCCCCGCCGACCTTCGTCTTCGCGATCACCTTCAAGGCCGCCGGACAGGTCGTGGAGGACCCGCAGCTGGGTCTGGACTACAGCCGGGTGGTGCACGGCGACCAGAAGTTCGCCTACACCCGTCCCGTGCGCGCCGGTGACCGTCTGACCGTCACCTCGACCATCGAGGCGATCAAGTCCCTGGCGGGCAACGACATCCTGGACGTCCGCGGTGAGGTCCACGACGAGGCCGGTGAGCACGTGGTGACGGCCTGGACGAAGCTTGTCGCGCGCGCGGCCGAGGGGGCGTGAGGAAGAGGATGACGGCGAAGATCGCATACGACGACGTCGAGGTCGGCACCGAACTGCCGGCCCGGACCTTCCCCGTGACGCGCGCCACGCTGGTGCGGTACGCGGGAGCGTCCGGGGACTTCAACCCCATCCACTGGAACGAGAAGTTCGCCAAGGAGGTGGGCCTCCCGGACGTCATCGCGCACGGCATGTTCACCATGGCCGAGGCGATCCGGGTGGTCACCGACTGGGCGGGCGACCCCGGGGCGATCGTCGAGTACGGCGTGCGCTTCACCAAGCCCGTGGTGGTCCCGAACGACGACAAGGGCGCCGAGATCGAGGTCAGCGCCAAGGTCGCGGCCAAGCTGGACGACAACACGGTCCGCGTGGACCTGACGGCGACCAGCGCCGGCCAGAAGGTCCTCGGCATGTCACGAGCGCTCGTACGCCTGGCCTGAAAGCCGCAGAACACCGCCTCCCGTAAGGGGCGCCCCACCGTGGAGAGCGCCCCTTACACACCCTCCCGCAGTCGCCGTCCCCTCTTGACTTGGTTAGTGATTGAGTACTAACTTCCTCCACATGGTCAGGATGAGTGCGGAAGAGCGACGCGAGAGTGTGATCCTCGCGGCGATCGCCGAGTTCGCGCAGAACGGCTACTACGGCACCTCCACCGAGGCGATCGCCAAGCGGGTCGGTGTCTCGCAGCCGTATCTCTTCCGTCTCTTCCCGGGCAAGAAGGCGATCTTCCTCGCGGCGGCGGAACGCTGCGTGGAGGACATGCGCCGGATGTTCGAGAAGGCCGCCGAAGGGCTGCGGGGCGAAGAGGCCATGCAGGCCATGGCCGCGGCGTACTCGCGGCTGATCGCGGAACAGCCCGAGCGGCTGCGCATGCAACTGCAGACCTATCTCGCGGTGGCGTCGGCCGAGGCGGCCGGCGACCACGAGTTCGGTGAGATGGTGCGCAAGAGCTGGATGGGGCTCTGGGACACCGTGCACCTCCCGCTGGGTGCGGACACGGACCGGACCACGGGCTTCCTGGCGTACGGCATGTTGATCAACACCCTCACCGCCATGGGCTTCCCGCCCGGCCACCGGGTCTGGGACGGCTTCCAGATCGCCAGGCCGGGCTGGATCGCCATGGAGTAGCAATGTGCGAACGGGTGCGACCCGTTCCCATGCCCCGAAAAGTTAGTCATCAATAACTAACAAACCGGAAGAGCAATTCTCCTGGGGGAGCGATGTCACAGCAGACAGCACGTCGCGGGGGAGCAGGCTGGGCCCTCGTCATCACCAGCGTCGCCGGCTTCATGGCGGCCCTCGACAACCTCGTCGTCACCACCGCCCTGCCATCCATCCGCAAGGACCTCGGCGGAGCCCTGGGCGACCTCGAATGGACGGTCAGCGCCTACACGCTCACCTTCGCCGTCCTCCTGATGTTCGGCGCGGCCCTGGGCGACCGCTTCGGCCGCCGCCGCCTCTTCCTCACCGGCCTCACGATCTTCACCGGCGCGTCCGCCGCCGCGGCCATGGCCACCGGCATCAACGCCCTCATCGCCGCCCGGGCGGTCCAGGGCGTGGGCGCCGCGATCATGATGCCCCTCACCCTCACCCTCCTCACGGCCGCCGTACCCGCCGCCAAACGCGGCATGGCGTACGGCATCTGGGGCGCCGTCAACGGCCTCGCCGTGGCCTCCGGCCCGCTCATCGGCGGCAGCCTCACCGAGCACGTCTCCTGGCACTGGATCTTCTGGCTGAACGTCCCCCTCGGCGTCGCCCTCCTGCCCCTGGCCCGCCTGCGCCTGGCCGAGTCCCACGGCACCGGCGCCCCGCTCGACGCCCCCGGCACCCTGCTGGCCAGCGGCGGCCTCTTCGGCATCGTCTACGGCCTGGTCCGCGGCCCGGCCGACGGCTGGACCGACCCCCTCGTCCTCGGCGGCCTGTTCGCCGGTACGGCCCTGCTCACCGGCTTCGTCCTCTACAGCACCCGCGCCAAGAACCCCATGCTCCCCATGAGGCTCTTCCGCTCCCGGGCCTTCTCCGGCATCAACGCGGCGAGCCTCCTGATGTTCCTCGGCATGTTCGGCTCGATCTTCCTGCTGAGCCAGTACATGCAGGGCGTCCTCGGCTACTCGCCCACAGAGGCGGGCCTCAGGATGCTCCCCTGGACCGGCATGCCGATGCTCGTCGCCCCCGTCGCCGGCATCCTGTCCGACCGCATCGGCGGCCGCCCCGTAGTCGCCACCGGCCTCTTCTTCCAGGCCGTCGGCCTCGCCTGGATGGCCTCCGTGGTCACCGCCCACGCCTCGTACTCCATCCAGCTCCCGGGCCTGATCATCAGCGGCATCGGAATGGCCCTCTACTTCGCCCCGGCGGCCAACCTGGTCATGTCCAGCGTCCGCCCCAGCGAGCAGGGCATCGCCTCCGGCGCCAACAACGCACTGCGCGAGGTCGGAGGCGCCCTGGGCATAGCGATCATGTCCTCGATCTTCTCGTCCCAGGGCGGCTACGAGACCGGCGAGACCTTCGTCAACGGCCTCAAGCCGGCCCTGATCACAGGCTCCGCGGTGGTGGCCCTGGCAGCAGCAGCGACCTTGGCCATCCCGACCCGCCGCTCCATGACGACAAGGCAGCCAGAAGAGGCCACACCAGCCCTGGAACCCCTCACAAGCTGACGCACCCCGCGGCCCCGCCCCCATGGCGGGGCCGCCCGCACGAGTGCCTAGAAGGCCAGGGCCACCCGCGTATGGCGGCGAAGTACCACGCACGGCAGACGGCCCGCACTCGTGGACGTCGGCGAAGTGC
>NZ_JBTWMV010000073.1:0-27933 GCF_054850255.1 Streptomyces sp. 7R007
AGCCTGGGGCGCGGCACGCCGTGCGCGGACTGGGACCTCGGGGAACTGCTGGCGCACCTCGACGACTCGCTGGACGCCCTGCACGAAGGGCTGACGGGCGGACGGATCGGGCCGGCTCCCGGTCACCCCTCAGACGCCGATCCCGCCTGCGCGTTCCGTACGCGCGCGTGCGCGGTGCTGGGCGCCTGGGCGGCCGGACCGGGCGAACGGGTGCGGGTCGGCGAACGGGCGCTGGACGTGCGGGTGATGGCGGCCGTGGGCGCCGTCGAGATCGCCGTGCACGGGTGGGACGTGGCGCAGGCGGGCGGGCTGCGGCGGCCCCTGCCGGGCGCGCTGGCCGCCGAGTTGCTGTCCGTGGCGCGGTGCGTGGTGGCGCGGGAGGACCGGGGGGTGCGGTTCGGCGCGCCGGTCGCGGTGCCGCCGGGCGCGGGCCCCGACGTGCGGCTGCTGGCGTTTCTCGGGCGCCGCGATTCCTTTGCGGGATGAGGCGGGTCTGCCTTCCGTGAGTGATCCGAACAGCTCACGGAAGGACCCCCGTCATGACGGAGACACTGAGTGTCCCGGTACGCAAACCAACGCCCGGCGAGGCCCCGCACCGGCGCGTGTGGACCGTCGTGCTCGCCGGTCTCGGCGCCCTGCTCTGCTCCCTCGACATCGTGGTCGTCGCGACCGCGCTGCCCGCCCTGCGGGCCGATTTCGGGGCGAGCCTGTCGGACCTGGAGTGGACGATCAACGCCTACAACCTGGTCTTCGCCTGCCTGACCCTGACCGGCGCCGCGCTCGGCGACCGGTTCGGGCGCAGGCGGATGTACGTCGTCGGGCTCGCCGTCTTCACCCTCGCCTCCGCGACCGCCGCCCTGTCGAACGACCCGGGACAGCTCATCGGCGCCCGGATCGTGCAGGGCGCCGGGGCGGCCGTCCTGCTGCCGCTCACCCTGACGCTGATCAGCGAGGCGTTCCCGGCCGAGAAGCGGGGCGTCGCGATCGGCGTGTGGGGCGGGGTGACCGGCCTCGGGGTCGCCGCCGGACCCGTGCTCGGCGGGGCCGTCACCGAGGGACTGTCCTGGCAGTGGATCTTCTGGCTGAACGTGCCGATCGGGCTGGCCATGCTGCCGTTCGCCGCGACGAAACTCCGCGAGAGCCACGGCACCCGGCCCCAGCTCGACCTGGTGGGACTGGTGCTGGCCGCCGTCGGCGTGACCGGGCTGGCCTGGGCGCCGGTGCGGGCGCCGCAGGCGGGATGGGGGAGCGGTGAGGTGCTGTCGGCGCTGGCCGCCGGAGCGGTGTTCACGGCGGCCTTCCTCGCCTGGGAGCGCAAGGGCGCCCGCTATCCGATGCTGCCGCTCGCGCACTTCCGCCGGCGTGGCTTCAGCACCGCCAACGCGGTCGCCTTCCTGCTCTTCGGGTCCCTGCTGGGCGCCCTGTTCATGATCACGCAGCTGTTCCAGACCGGGCTCGGCTACTCCCCGCTGGAGGCGGGCGTGCGCATCCTCGTCTGGAACGCGATGCCCCTGCTCGTCGCCCCCGTCGCCGGTGCCCTCGCGGACCGCTTCGGCACCCGGCCCTTCATGCTCGCCGGCATGGTCCTGATGGCCACCGGTCTGGGCCTGCTCGCCTGGCAGGTCGAACCCGGCGTCGGCTACGGGCGGTTGGTCGTCCCGCTGATCCTCGCGGGCATCGGCATCTCGCTGGTCTTCCCCAGCGTCGCCAACGCCGTGACCTCCTCCGTGCCCCTCGGCGACGCGGGCGTCGCCGCCGGCGTCAACAACGCGCTGCGCGAACTGGGTGGCGTCTTCGGCGTCGCCGTCGCCGCCCTGGTCTTCACGCGCTACGGCGGCTACGAGTCGCCCGCGTCCTTCCTGGACGGCTGCGCGCCGGCGCTGTGGGTGTCGGCGGGGGCCGCCGGAGCGGGGGCGCTGGTGGCGGCCTGCGCGCCGCCTCGGCGGGCGTGAGCCAGGTCCGTGCCGTCGAGCAGCCGGCACAGCGACTCGGCGGCACGGACGGCCGCGGCTCCGCAGCAGTTGTTGAACAGCACGTGGAGCCGCTCGACCCGCCCGGCCAGGTCCCGCAACCGGGGCAGCCACTCGGCGAGTTCGTCGTCGCCGTAGTCGTACCGGAACCGGTCCTCCTTGCTTCCCGACCCCCAGGCGAGGCTGCGCCCGTGGAACCGCACGACCGACAGCCCGGGCGTGGTCACCGGCGTGACGGGCGGGACGGAGGAGGGCAGGGCCTGCGTCATGTCGACGGCGACGGCGGTCATGCCGTACCGGGTGAGCAGCGCGCGGGTCGCCTCCGCCCACTCCTCGCGCCACCAGTCCGGATGCCGGAACTCGACCGAGACCGGCCACCCGGCGGTCCGCTCGGCGCACTCCTTCAGGAACGCCCCGGCCCGCTTGCCCGGCCGGACCCACGGCGGTAACTGGAACAGCACACTGCCCAACCGCCCGGCCCGGCGCAGCGGTTCGATCCCCTCGGTGAAGCGCGCCCACACCTGGTCGAGCACCTTGGGGTCGGCGGGGTCGGGCGGCAGCCCGTCCGGCATCACGGAGCCGCGCGTCGGATGCCCCGTCAGCAGCGAGAACGCCTTGACGTCGAAGACGAATCCCGGCGGCGTCCGCTCGGCCCACAGCCTGCTGTTGCGGGCGCTCGGCAGCGCGTAGTACGCCGAGTCGACCTCGACCACCGGGAACCGCTCGGCGTAGTACCGCAGCCGCCCCTCCGCGTCCCGCCGCCCCGGCGGATACCACCCGCTGCCCACCAGCGCCCGGTCCGTCCACGAACACGTGCCCACGAGGATCTCGCCCATGAGGGGCCGGTTACCCCCGCGAGGGTTGTGGAAGCACACCTCGTTTGTTTATAGTCGCAGTGACTATTAAGGGGCCGGTTGGTGCGGGCCCGACCGTCAAGGGGGTGGCCGGTCATGGAGTACGACAAGTACGCCTACGAACCCTTCGCCGTCACCGTCGACCTCGCCGTCCTCACCCTCCGCGAGGGCGCCCTGCACGTGCTGCTCGTCGAGCGCGGGCAGGAGCCGTACGCCGGGCACTGGGCGCTGCCCGGCGGGTTCGTGGAGCCGGACGAGTCCGCCGAGAGCGCCGCCCGGCGGGAACTCGCCGAGGAGACCGGCCTGTCCGACGTCACCGGGCTGCACCTGGAGCAGCTGCGCACCTACAGCGAACCCGGCCGCGACCCCCGGATGCGGGTGGTGTCCGTCGCCTTCACCGCGCTGCTGCCCGACGCGCCCGAACCGCACGCCGGCAGCGACGCGGCACGCGCGAGCTGGCTGCCGTACGACGCGGCCCGGCCGCTCGCCTTCGACCACGACCGCATCCTGGCCGACGCGCACGAACGGGTCGGCGCCAAGCTGGAGTACACCTGCCTCGCCACCGCCTTCTGCCCGCCCGAGTTCACCCTCGGCGAGCTCCAGCAGGTCTACGAGACGGTCTGGGGCACCGCCCTGGACCGGCCCAACTTCCGCCGCAAGGTGCTCGCCACGCCCGGCTTCGTCGAACCCGTCCCGGGCGCCGCCCGGTTGACCGGCGGGCGCGGCAAACCGGCCGCGCTCTACCGGGCCGGCCCGGCCACCTCCCTCTACCCGCCGCTCCTGCGACCGCCTCGGGAAGGACGTTCCGCATGACCGCCACGACCGTCAGAAAGCGCGCCGCGACCGGGTCCCTGCTGGGCCTCGCCCTCGGGGACGCGCTCGGTTACCCCACCGAGTTCAGTGACGTGCCGTCGATCCTCGCCACGTGCGGACCGTGGGAGCGGATGCCGCTGCCCGAGCCCGCGATCGTCACCGACGACACGCAGATGACGCTGGCGCTCGGCAAGGGCCTGCGGACCGCCATGGACCGGGGCGTACTCGGGCCGGAGGGCATGGCCGAGGCGGTGCGCGGGGAGTTCGTCGCCTGGCACCGCTCCCCGGACAACAACCGCGCGCCGGGCACCACCTGCCTGCGCGCCTGCGCCCTGCTGGAGGACCCCGACCTGCCCTGGCAGGACGCCAGCCAGGTCCACTCCAAGGGCTGCGGCGCCAACATGCGGGTCGCCCCCGTCGGGCTCGTGCCCGGGCTGAGCGACGAACAGCGCGCCGGCGCCGCCCAGTTGCAGGCCGCGCTCACCCACGGGCACCCGACCGCGCTGGCCGCCTCCGACCTCACCGCACGCGCCGTACGGCTGCTCGCGCAGGGCGTCGAACCGGCCGGACTCCTCGACCACCTGCGCGCGTACGCCCTCGACAACCGCAGCCACTACCACCACGCCTGGCTCGGCGACCTGTGGACCCGCGGCCAGGACCCCACCGCCGAGCGGTTCATCGCGCGCGGCTGGGACGAGTGCCTGGAGATCCTCGGCCGCCTTGCGGAGGCCGCGCGCACGGTCTCGCCCGACACCGACCCGTGCCTGGCCACCGGCGCCGGCTGGATCGCCGAAGAGGCCCTCGCCACCGGCCTGTTGTGCTTCCTGCTCTTCCCCGACGAACCAGTGACGGCGATCCGGCGCGCGGCCTGCACCTCCGGCGACTCCGACTCGATCGCCTGCCTGACCGGGGCCTTCGCGGGAGCCTGGCTCGGCGCGGACGCCTGGCCGACGGAGTGGGCGGACCGGATCGAGTACCAGAGCGACCTGATGACCCTCGGGGCGCTGTGGGACTAGGCGGCGAGCGCCCGGCGGGCCGATGTGCGGCGGGTTCTGATGAGGAAGTCCTCCACGCGGCGGCGGTCCGGTTCCTCGGGGAGCGGGGTGTGCCGGGCCGCCCGCGCGGCCTCCGCCGCCAGGCGGTTCATCCGTGACTCGACCTCGGGCCAGGGGACTTCGCCCCGCCTGACCGCGAGGAGCTCGTCGCGGCGGTCGCCGACGTCGAGGGTGAGGGCGCCCGTGCGCAGCAGGTCGCGGGCGCCGGCCAGGAGCCGTAGCAGATGCATCGCGTGCTTCCAGCGCGGGGCGCCGTGCGTACGGACGTCGGCCTCCAGCTTCCGGCGCTGGCTCAGCGCGTACCCGGCGAAGCTCTGGTGGGCGTGCCGGGACAGGAACGCCCCACGCAGGGCGAGGAGTTCCCGGCCCGTGTCGTCGACGTACTCCACCAGCGGCGAGTGCAGGCACTCCAGGATGTTCGGGTTGGCGCGCAGGGCCAGCTCGCAGAAGCGCTCCAGCTCCCAGCTGAACTGCTCCTCGGCCGGCCCGTCGACATGCGTGGGCGGCTTCTCGAAGCGCCAGAACAGGGGAGTGGGCGCGAGGAACACGCCCCGGCGGTCGGTGTCGCTGCCCTCCGTCGCCAGACCGAAGGCGCGCGAACCCATCACGCAGGAGTACACCGTGTGGTCGCGTACCAGGGTCTCGGGCTGCATGTCCGGGAGCGTACGCGGCACTTCACGCCAGGCGGACCGAATTTCCCTCCACCTCGACCCGCTCCTCGGGCAGCGGCCTGGGCGCCGGGCCGTGCGCCACCGAGCCGTCGGCGATGTGGAACCTGCTGCCGTGGCAGGGGCAGTTGATGGTGCCGCCCGAGACGCTGGTCACCGGACAGCCCTGGTGGGTGCAGATCGACGAGAAGGCCTTGAACTCGCCCTCCTTCGGCTGGGTGACCACGACCTTCTCGTCCGCGAAGATCGTGCCGCCGCCGACCGGGATGTCCGAGGTGCGCGCCAGCTCCTGCCCGCCGGAGGCCCCGCCGGACGCCTTGACGGAGGACGATCCGGAGCCGCTGTCGCCGTACTTCGCGCAGCCCGCGGCGAGGGCCGCCGCGCCCGCCGCCAGGATCACCGTGCGCCGCGTCGAGCGAGGGGTCATGTCGTCACTCCGAACGTGCGGAAGAACCAGAGGGCGGAGGTCAGCCAGAGCAGGGTGAGGACGGTGAAGACCAGCCCGCCCACGAGCGGCAGCAGCCAGCCGGGCAGCCGCTCCGAGCGCAGCAGGAGCATCTTGGCGCTGAAGGCACCGAAGAAGAAGCAGCCCAGCACCGAGTGCCACACCACGCGCGTCTCGTACGTCTGGTAGCCCAGCGCGTACAGGCAGTGCACGGCGACCGGGACCGCGACCAGGAAGGCGATCCGCCCCGACCAGCGGTGCAGCGCCGGCGCCCAGCGCGGGCCCGGCAGCCTGCCGTACACCATGAACGCGGACACCAGCTGGACCAGTGCGAAGAAGAACGCGGTCGTCGCCAGCCACGACTTCACCGCGCCGGTGCTGCTGAACCCGGCGAGGTTGAAGGCGGTCCCGGCCGGGTCGTGGACCCTGCCGTACACCCCCAGACCGACCGCCACCGCGGCGGCGACCAGCGCCGGCACCACGAAGCGGGCGGCGCCGGGCGCGCGGTGGGCCGGTTTCGGCGGCGGGAAGCTCTGCGTGGCGGCGTTCGGGTCGACGGTCATGGTCGGCTCCCTGGAGCAAGAAGGTCAGGGCGATACGGGACGTGCCGTGAGCTGCTGTCCGTCGACCGTCACCGCGCCGGTGTCCGGGTCGATGGCGGGCGCGGCCGAGGGCGCTCCGTCGCGGGTGACGATGCCGACCTGCCGGCCGCCGGGCAGGACGATCCAGCCGCCGACGATCCGGGCTCCGGCGACCTGGCTGTTGGCCCGGTACAGCCCGGACGGCTTGTCCGTCCTGCCGAGGGTGAAGGAGTAGTGCCCGCCGCCGACGTCGGCCGTGCCGCGCAGCTGCCTGCTTCCCTTGAGCGCGCCCTCCAGCCTCGCGCCGCCGGCGCCGGTCAGCCGCACGCCGCCGTCGTCCCGCACGTCGCCCTTCAGCCAGGACTCGATGTTGTGGCCGTCGCAGAAGTAGGCGATCGCCTTGCCGCCGCGCAGCGAGACGGCGACGGCGGAGGAGTCGTCGTCGGTCCGGCCGGTGTAGACGCCCTGCGGCGCGGCGGTCCGGGTCGGCGACGCGGACGGTGACGTGCCGGTCCGTGCGGGCGTCGGCGACGCGGCCTTCGGCGTGGGCGACTCCTCCCGGTAGGAGGACGAAGCGGTCCTCGTTCCCGACGTCGCGTTGAGCGACAGCATGAACAGGCCGAGCAGCAGTCCCGCGAGCAGGGTCACCAGTGGACCAGGACGCTTCATACAGGGCCTCCCCCGAGGCGGGTTTCCTGCCATGAGAGCGGACCGGCGCACCGTCGTAAAGAGGCGCACGGGGTGTTCCGCCCCCAAGTAGCGGAATAGAGACATTCGGGTGACATTGTCAGAGATCGTCGGGCCGTCTCAGGGGGCGGGCGGCCACGACTCGTCCGGCGCGGGCTGACTAGGCTGGACGGACCAGAGTCGAAACGCACGTCAGCAAGGAGCAGCGCCGTGGCGGTACGAGCGGTCCGGGGGGCCGTGCAGCTGGAGCGGGACGAGGCCGGCCACATGGACGAGCAGGTCGGGGCCCTGCTCACCGCCATCCTGGAACGCAACGAACTGACCGCCGACGACCTGATCAGCATCTGGTTCACGGCCACACCCGACCTGCACAGCGACTTCCCGGCGGCCGCCGCGCGCAAGCTCGGCATCGTCGACGTACCGCTGATCTGCGCCCAGGAGCTGGACATCGAGGGCGCCATGCCCCGCGTGGTGCGCGTCCTCGCCCACATCGAGTCCGACCGGCCCCGCTCCGGCATCGCCCACGTCTACCTCGGCGCCGCGGCCGGCCTGCGCAAGGACATCGCCCAGTGAGAACCGCACTCGTCATCGGCACCGGGCTCATCGGCACCTCCGCCGCCCTCGCCCTGTCCCAGCGCGGCGTCACCGTCCACCTCGCCGACCACGACCCCGGGCAGGCCCGCACCGCCGCCGCGCTCGGCGCCGGCACCGACGAGGCCCCCGAAGGGCCGGTCGACCTCGCGATCGTCGCCGCCCCGCCGGCGCACGTGGCGGGCGTCCTCGCCGACGCCATGCGCCGCGGCCTGGCCCGCGGCTACATCGACGTGGCCAGCGTCAAGGGCGGCCCGCGCCGGGAGCTGGAGGCGCTGGGCCTCGACCTCGCCGCGTACATCGGCACCCACCCCATGTCCGGGCGCGAGAAGTCCGGACCGCTGGCCGCGACCGGCGACCTCTTCGAAGGCCGCCCCTGGGTGCTGACTCCGACCCGGGACACCGACACCGAGGTGCTGAACCTCGTCCTGGAACTGGTCTCCCACTGCCGTGCCGTGCCGGTGGTCATGGACGCCGACGCCCACGACCGCGCCGTCGCGCTCGTCTCCCACATGCCCCACCTGGTCTCCAGCATGGTCGCCGCGCGCCTGCAGCACGCCGAGGAGGCGGCCGTACGGCTGTGCGGCCAGGGCATCCGGGACGTGACCCGGATCGCCGCCTCCGACCCGGCGATGTGGATCGACATCCTGTCCGCGAACCCCGGACCGGTCGCCGACCTGCTCACCGACGTCGCCGCCGACCTGGAGGAGACCGTGCGGGCGTTGCGCTCGCTGCAGTCCTCCGACGAGGCCAAGCGGCGGGAGGGCACCTCCTGCATCGAGGACGTCCTGCGGCGCGGGAACGCCGGTCAGGTCCGCGTCCCCGGCAAGCACGGCTCCGCGCCCCGGGCGTACGAGGTCGTGGCCGTCCTCATCGACGACCAGCCGGGCCAGCTGGCCCGCATCTTCGCCGACGCGGGCCGGGCCGGCGTCAACATCGAGGACGTGCGCATCGAGCACGCGACCGGCCGGCAGGCGGGCCTGGTGCAGCTGATGGTGGAGCCGCAGGCGGCGTCCGTGCTGTCGGCGGCGCTGCGGGAGCGGGGCTGGGCCATCCGGCAGTGATCTTCCCGATGATCCGCCTGTAAGAGGGGACCCGGGAAGCCAGTAACCTTGTCCGGGGCACGATCGCGCCCCCCTGACTCCCACCGCGCACCAGGAAGGTGTCCCCCCGTGGAAAACGGCGCCGCCCAGCCCGTGATCGTCGCCATCGACGGTCCCTCCGGCACCGGCAAGTCGAGCACGTCGAAGGCCGTCGCCGCGCAGCTCGGTCTGAGCTACCTGGACACCGGGGCCCAGTACCGGGCGATCACCTGGTGGATGGTGACCAACGGGATCGACACCGACGACCCGCACGCGATCGCCGCCGCGGCCGGCAAGCCGGAGATCGTCTCCGGCACCGACCCGGAGCACCCGACCATCACGGTCGACGGCACCGACGTGGCCGGCCCGATCCGCACCCAGGAGGTCACCTCCAAGGTCAGCGCGGTCAGCGCGGTCCCCGAGGTGCGCGCCCGGATCACCGAGCTCCAGCGCTCCCTGGCGTCCTCCGCCGCCACCGGCATCGTCGTCGAGGGCCGCGACATCGGTACGACCGTCCTGCCCGACGCCGACCTCAAGATCTTCCTCACCGCCTCCCCGGAGGCCCGCGCGGCCCGCCGCAGCGGCGAGCTCAAGGGCGCCGACGTGCACGCCACCCGCGAGGCGCTGATCAAGCGCGACGCCGCCGACTCCTCCCGCAAGACCTCGCCGCTCGCCAAGGCGGACGACGCGGTCGAGGTGGACACCACCGAGCTCACCCTCGCCCAGGTCATCGAGTGCGTCGTCACCCTGGTCGAGGAGAAGCGGGCCGGCAAGTGACGCAGGCTTCGCGGAGGGGTGCCGAGGTCGGGCGGCGCATCGGCGTCGGCCTGATGTACGGGCTGTGGCGGCCGCGCGTGCTCGGCGCCTGGAAGGTGCCCGCGACCGGCCCGGCGATCCTCGCGGTCAACCACTCGCACAACATCGACGGCCCGATGGTCATGGGCGTGGCGCCCCGGCCGACGCACTTCCTGATCAAGAAGGAGGCGTTCGTCGGCCCCCTCGACCCGTTCCTGACCGCGATCGGCCAGCTGAAGGTGGACCGCTCGGTCGCCGACCGCGGCGCGATCACACGGGCGCTCGACGTGCTGGCGGCCGGCGGTGTCCTCGGCATCTTCCCGGAGGGCACCCGCGGCGAGGGCGACTTCGCCTCGCTGCGCGCCGGGCTCGCCTACTTCGCCGTCCGCAGCGGCGCGCCGGTCGTCCCGGTCGCCGTGCTGGGAAGTTCCGAGCGGCACGGACGGTTGATACAGGGGCTGCCTCCGCTGCGCAGCCGTATCGACGTCGTCTTCGGCGACCCGTTCCAGGCGGGCGACGGATCCGGACGGCGTACGCGCAAGGCGCTCGACGAGGCGACCGAGCGCATCCAGAAGCAGCTCACCAGCCACCTGGAAAACGCCAGGCGCCTCACCGGGCGCTAGGCGACACTGAGTAGTGGATCAACCGGTCGAAACCGGGCGGTCCACCGACCACCACGATGAACGACGAGGTACGGACTTCATGAACGACCACATCGACTCCGAGGGCTCTTCCGAAGAGCACGACCACGGAGCGCTTGGCGATGCCGAGTACGCGGAGTTCATGGAGCTCGCCGCGGAAGAGGGCTTCGACCCCGAGGACGTCGAGGGCGCGATCGAGGCCGCCGGGCACGGCCCGCTGCCGGTGCTCGCCGTCGTCGGCCGCCCGAACGTCGGCAAGTCGACGCTGGTGAACCGCATCATCGGCCGCCGCGAGGCCGTGGTCGAGGACAAGCCGGGCGTCACCCGTGACCGCGTGACCTACGAGGCCGAGTGGTCGGGCCGCCGCTTCAAGGTCGTCGACACCGGCGGCTGGGAGCAGGACGTGCTCGGCATCGACGCCTCCGTGGCGGCGCAGGCCGAGTACGCCATCGAGGCCGCCGACGCCGTCGTGTTCGTCGTCGACGCCAAGGTCGGCGCGACCGACACCGACGAGGCGGTCGTACGGCTGCTGCGCAAGGCCGGCAAGCCCGTGGTGCTGTGCGCCAACAAGGTCGACGGGCCCAGCGGCGAGGCGGACGCCGCGTACCTGTGGTCGCTCGGCCTGGGCGAGCCGTACCCGGTCTCCGCGCTGCACGGCCGCGGCACCGGCGACATGCTGGACGCCGTCCTGGAGGTGCTGCCGGACGCGCCCGCGCAGACCTTCGGCGCCACCGGGACCGGCGGCCCGCGCCGCGTCGCGCTGATCGGCCGGCCCAACGTCGGCAAGTCCTCCCTGCTGAACAAGGTGGCGGGCGAGGAGCGCGTCGTCGTCAACGAACTCGCCGGCACCACCCGCGACCCGGTCGACGAGCTCATCGAACTGGGCGGCACCACCTGGAAGTTCGTCGACACGGCCGGCATCCGCAAGCGCGTCCACCTCCAGCAGGGCGCCGACTACTACGCCTCGCTGCGCACCGCGGCCGCCGTCGAGAAGGCGGAGGTGGCGGTCATCCTCATCGACGCCTCGGAGCCCATCTCGGTGCAGGACCAGCGGATCGTGACGATGGCCGTCGAGGCCGGCCGCGCGATGGTCATCGCCTACAACAAGTGGGACACCCTCGACGAGGAGCGCCGCTACTACCTGGAGCGGGAGATCGAGACCGAGTTCGGCCAGGTCTCCTGGGCGCCCCGGGTCAACGTCTCGGCGCGCACCGGCCGGCACATGGAGAAGCTGGTCCCGGCGATCGAAACGGCCCTCGCGGGCTGGGAGACCCGGGTTCCCACCGGCCGCCTCAACGCCTTCCTCGGCGAGCTGGTCGCCGCCCACCCGCACCCGATCCGCGGCGGCAAGCAGCCCCGCATCCTCTTCGGCACCCAGGCCGGCACCAAGCCCCCGCGGTTCGTGCTCTTCGCCTCCGGCTTCATCGAGGCGGGCTACCGGCGCTTCATCGAGCGCCGGCTGCGCGAGGAGTTCGGCTTCGAGGGCACGCCGATCCACATCTCGGTGCGGGTGCGCGAGAAGCGCGGCTCGAAGAACACGAAGAAGAAGTAGCCGGCAACGGCGAAGGAGGGCGGCCCCGTTCGGGGGCCGCCCTCCTTCGCGGTCTCACACGCCTCTGCGCAGCCCGGGCGGCAGTGCCGCCGGGACGTGGTGCATCCCCGTCCCCTGCTGCTGCCCGATGAGGCCGACGCGCTGCCACTGCGACTGCTGACGGGCGCTGAAGGCCCCCGCGCTGTAGGCGCTGTACGAGCTGCTGAACGACCCCGGCCGGTGCCCGCCGTAGGAACCCGTGCCCTGCGGGACGGCCCCGAAGGCGGTGAAGCCCAGCTCCTCCTCGCCGCTGCGGTCACCCGGCAGCGTACGGAAGGACTTGACGTACTCGGCGTAGAGCGCGTCGTAGATCGGCGTGGCCGATGGGCCGCTGAAGGGGTCCTGGGCCGATCGCGAGGCGGGGACCGGCTGGTGGGACGAGCGGCGGGGAACGTCGTAGGTGTGCACGTACGTTCAAACGACCCCGGGCGTCAGGGGATGCGGTCACGCGGAGGCCCGTCGCCGCCTCACGTCCCCGCCAGCGGCATCGCCGCCCCGACCAGCTGGCCGTTGGCCGCCGCCTTGTCCAGCGCGTCGCGCAGCAGGTCCTCCCGCGGCTGCCGGCCGATCGAGCCCACCGGTGCCGCGAACACCAGGACCTGCTGGTGCTTGTTGGCGGCGGCCCGCCAGCTGTCGGTGACCTGCAGCGGCTGGTGCGCCTGCCACCAGGCCACCGGCTGGCCGCCCGTCGACGAGGGCTGGAGCACCGCGTGCAGCTGCCCCACGGCGAGCAGCACCGACCAGCCGTGCAACACCGGTGGCACCTCGGCCAGTTCGGTCAGCGGCATGAACCCCTGCTCGATGAGCAGCGGCAGGAAGTCGTCACCGGCCCCCGACGTCCCCGGCCGCACGATCCGCGCGGTCGGCTCGACGACCAGCGCGGGGTGCAACTCCCCGGCGATCAGGACCAGTCCGCTGGTCACGCCGAGCACCGCCTGCTCGGGCACGACCTTCTGCGGGTCCAGGTCCACCGTGTCGCCCGAGATGGACCGCACGGCGCCCTGCAACTGCTCCTCGGTGACCTGGACGACCTGCGAGGGCAGGCAGGTGGCGTGGGCGAAGGCGAGAACGGCGGTCTCGTCGCCGATGAACAGGACGGTGCTGGTGCGCTCCTGTTCGGAGTCGCCCGGGGTGCGGCAGGACGTGCAGTCGTAACTGCCGGGGGCGTTCTCTCCGGCGAGCAGCCGGTCGGCTTCTTCGTCGCCGATCTCGGCTCGTACCTCGTCGCTGACGTCGAGCATGCGCGGCACGGGTGGCTCCCCTCGGGAAGTGTGGACCGGGCGGGTCCCGGGCTCATGAAGAAGACAACGGGCGATCTGTGGCGGGAGTCACGCTCGACGGCGAACGGAATCGAACCATCCACCGCACAGGGTCACGGTCGGCGCGGAATCGGACACTCTCCGTCAATTCCTAGGAAACCCAAGGAAGTTGGTTCCGTGAAGTGGGTCACAGATCGTCGGGAGTGCTGGTCGACAAATCATGAAATCAGCGAATGAAGTGGGTGGCCGAAAATCACTGATACCCGCGGTAACGGCGAACTGGCCTGGAATGACAAGCAGTTGCTTGCTGACGGCTCGACAGGCTCCCTACATTCCTCCGCCGTGTGCAACGAGCACCGCTCGGGAACGTCCGCCGACCGCACCGGCCGGCACCACCAGGCACGCGCGATCGCCGGCGGACGGGGCGGAGCGTGGCGACCGGCCCAAGTGCCGCGAGCGCGCCCCGCCTTGGGGGACCCCGGGTGTTTCGAGAGGGAATTACATGTCCGAGTGTGCCGATACCACCCGTGAAGACGTCCACGCGTCCCGTACGGAGACCCGTACGACGTCTCGTACGACCAAGACGGCGGTCCTCGCCGGGGCCGCGCTGCTCGCCGCCCCCCTCGGACTGCTGGCCGCGGCCGGCAACGCCGCGGCGGCGGACGGCGGAGTGTGGGACCGCATCGCGCAGTGCGAGAGCGGCGGCAACTGGCACATCAACACCGGCAACGGCTACTACGGCGGACTCCAGTTCTCCGCCGGCACCTGGCGCGCGTACGGCGGCACGGCCTATGCGCCGACAGCCGCCCAGGCCACCAGGGAGCAGCAGATCGCCGTCGCCACCAAGGTCCAGCAGGCCCAGGGGTGGGGCGCCTGGCCGGTCTGTTCGGCGCGGGCCGGAGCGTACGGCAGCGCACCCGCGGCCGCCTCCGGGTCCTCGGCGACCACCAAGTCCGCCCCGTCGGCGCAGCAGAAGCAGTCGCAGCCGGCAAAGGCGCCGGTCCGGTCGCAGGGCCACACCGCCCGCAGCGCGTCCCGCGGCGACTACACCGTCCGCGAGGGCGACACGCTCAGCACGATCGCCGCCCGGCACGGCACCACCTGGCAGCGGATCTACGCCGCCAACAAGGCCGCCATCGGCGCCGATCCCAACCTGATCATGCCCGGACTCCAGCTCGACCTCTGAGCCGCCCGGGTCCGCGCACGGCGCCCCATCCGGTCCTCCGACCGGGTGGGGCGCGCCGTCGTCGCGGACGCGTCGCCGCGGCCGGCCGCCGCCCGCGGCCTAGCGTGGGCCGATGCCGCACGCGTCGATCGCCCTCGCCGTAGCCGCCCTGCTCACCGCCGTCGCACCCGCGGCGCCCCCGCCCCCCGCCCCCGGCCCCGTGCCCGTCCGCGCGCCCTACGACTGCCCGAAGGACCGGTCGCCCTGGGACTGCGTCGCCGACTGCGAGAGCGGCGGGCACTGGGACGCCGACACCGGCAACGGCTTCTACGGCGGGCTGCAGTTCCGGCAGGCCACCTGGGAGGAGTTCGGCGGCCTCGCGTACGCCCCGCGCGCGGATCTGGCCACCCGTAAGCAGCAGATCGCCGTCGCCGAGCAGGTGCTGGCCGCGCAGGGGTGGCAGGCCTGGCCGGTGTGTTCCCGGCGGTACGGGCTTCAGAGCGGCACGTCGCCGTCCTGACGGGCCCGGCCCCGCACTTCGGCCGCCTCTCCGCTGAACACGACGGCGCCCCGGCGCAGTTCGTGGACGAGGACCGGCGTGCGGGCGCGCAGCCCCGGGGGCAGCCGTTGTTCGGCGACCACCACGCACGCGTCCAGCCCGCCGAGGAGTTCGTACGTCCGTGCCGCCACCGCCGGTGACATGCCCTGCGCGGGCTCGTCGACGAGCACCACGCGCGCGCGTGCCAGCAGGGCGCGGGAGAGCGCGAGCATGCGCTGCTCGCCGCCGGAGAGGGTGCCGGCGCGGCGCTGGAGCAGGGGGGCGAGCCGGGGATAGGCGTCCAGCGCGAAGGAGGGGTCCCGGGCGGCGAGTTCGAGGTTCTCGCGGACGGTGAGGGAACCGAACACCGCCTGGCGCTCGGGCACCAGGCACAGGCCGCGCCGGGCTCGCTCGTACGCCGGTACGCGGGTCACGTCGACGCCGTCCCACACCACCGCGCCGCCCGCGAGCGGCACGGTTCCGGCCAGGGCGCGCAGGGCGGTGGTACGGCCGGAGCCGTTGCGGCCCAGCAGGACGGTGAGGCCGGGGGCGGGGGCGGCGAGGGTGACGCCGTGCAGGGCCTCCAGGGGGCCGTAGCGCACGCGCGCGTGGCGCAGGCAGACGCCGTTCACGGGGTGGCCTCGTCCAGGACGCGGTCGGGCGGGCCGGAGGCGACGACGCGGCCGGCCGTCATGACGTGGACGACGTCGGCCAGGTCGGCGACCAGGTCGAGGTCGTGCTCGACGACGAGCAGGGCGGTGCCGTCGGCGGCGAGGGCCTTCAGGACGCGGGTCAGGGCGGCGACCTCGGCGCTGTCCAGGCCGGCGGCGGGTTCGTCGAGGAGCAGGACGCGGGGGGAGCCGGCGAGGGCTCGGGCGAGTTCGACGCGGCGGAGCGTGCCGGTGGGCAGGCCGGCGGCGGGGAGGGCCCGGAGGGGACCGTCCAGGGCGAACAGGCGCAGGGCGCGGTCTACGGCGGCCGGGGCGGGGGTGTGGCCCTGTTCGGCGCCTACGCGGACGTTCTCGGCGACGGTGAGGGTGGGGAAGACCGACAGGTGCTGGAAGGTGCGGGCGATGCCGAGGCGGGTGCGGGCGTGGGCGGGGAGGCGGGTGATGTCGCGGGTGCCGAGGCGTACGTGGCCGTGGGTGGGGCGGAGGGTGCCGGCCAGGCAGTGGAAGAGGGTGCTCTTGCCGGCGCCGTTGGGGCCGACGACGGCGGTGATCCGGCCGGGGGGCACGTCGAGGTCGACGCCGTCGAGGGCGGTGAAGCGGCCGTAGCGGGCGTGGAGGGCGCGGGCGGTGAGGGTGGGTGCGGAGGGCGTGCGTGGGTGGGAGGGCACCCGGCCTGCGGCCGGGTCCGGGTTCCCACCGGCACCACTCGTGCGGCTTTCGGGGTCGCGTGCGGGTGGCCCCGATGAGGGCGGAACGCCGTCAGCGGCTGCGGGGCGGCTGCGGGGAGTCGCCCCTACCAGCACCGGACGCGGCTCCGCTCGCAACGTCACCGGCGCCAGCCGTGCCCGTACCCTCACCCCCAGCTCCGTCAGCCCCACCCCCCGCCGCCCCCGCAACCGCCCCGTCGCCGTCCGCAGGGCCTCGTACGGACCGCCGGGGAAGCGGCCCAGCAGGACTGCCAGGACGCCGATCAGGGCCGCCGCCACCCCGCCCCGGGCGCCCGCGTCGAGGCCGACCAGGAGGGCGGCGGCGGCCAGGGCGCCCAGGGTGCTGTCGGCGCCGAGGACGACGACCGCGGCGAACCAGAGGAGGCCGCGGACGGGGTCGTAGGCGCCGGGGTCGAAGGCACGCAGGCCCATGCCGAGCAGGCCGCCGCCGAGCGCGGCCAGGGCGGCGCCGGAGACGAAGGCCAGGAGCTTGAGGGACGGGACCCGCACGCCGGCCGCCGCCGCACCCGCCTCGTCGTCCCGCATGGCGGCCAGCGCGCGGCCCGTACGGCCCCTGCGCAGGGCGCGGGTCGCGAGCAGGGCCGCCGCGAGCAGGGCGAGTTCGAGGACGTAGTACGCGCGGTCGCCGTCGAAGCCCGCCGGGCGGTCCAGGGCCAGACCCGAGGTCGCGTACGGCTGGGCGAAGACGAAGCGGCTCACGCCGACGCCCACCGCGAACGTCGCCAGCGCGAGGGCCAGCCCCCGGCGTCCGATCGCCGGCCAGCCCGTCAGGAGCCCCAGCGGGGCCACCAGGACCACGGCGAGGGCCAGTGCGGCCAGCTCCGGGACGCGGGGGAGGCCGGGGAAGCGGCCGGCCGCCAGCAGGGCCGTGAAGAGGGCCCCGAGGCCCGCGTACGCCGCCTGGCCGAGGGAGATCTGGCCGCCGCGCCCGGTCACCACCACCAGGGACAGCAGGACCACGCCCAGCGCCGGCACCTGGACCGACGTGTGCAGGTCGGAGCCCGCGAAGCCGAGCGGCAGCAGGAACAGCACCCAGGCCACGATCCACGCCCCCGGCGGCGTCGGCACGCGCGCGGTGGCCGTGCGCGGCAGCGCGTCCCGGGTGCCGACGCGGGGGAGGGCGAGGGCCGCGACCAGGAGGGCGACGACGAACAGATTGGCGCCCGCCGCCCGCAGCAACGGCTCCGCCCAGCCCGACGGATGCAGCCGGGTCAGCTGGCTCTGCCCCACCCCGATGCCCAGCGCCACCAGCACGGCGACCGGCAGGCTGCGCATCCGCGCGGCGACCGCCACCGCGACCACCTCCATGACCAGCAACGGCAGTCCGTAGGGGTCCAGACGCACGTACGGCGCCAGCAGCACGCCCGTCAGGCCCGCCGTGAACGACCCGAACGCCCAGCCGGCCGCCGCCACCCGGTCCGCGTCGATCCCGCCGAGGACCGCCAGCCGCCGGTCGTCGACCACGGCCCGCAGCTCCCGCCCGAACCGCGTCCAGCGGATCACCGCCCCGACCCCCGCCGCGAGCACCACGACGACCGCGAGCTGCCCCCAGGGATCCGCCGACACCAGCTCCGGCGCGTCGTCCCGCGCCCCCTGCCCCCATACCAGCGCCGCCCCGCCGACCAGCAGCACGAACACCCCGATGGAGGCCACGAGCGTCTGGGCCGGATCGCCGCCGAGGACCGCGAGGGGACGGAAGACGAACCGTTCGAGGGCCACCCCGATCGCCGGGGCCAGGAAGACCAGCGTCAGCGTCGCCGACGGCCACAGCGGCCAGCCCCACCCGACCACGCACTGCCGCAGCGCGTAGGCGCACACCATCGCGATCGCCCCGTGCGCGAAGTTCAGCACGCCGGTCGCCCGGTACGTCACGATCAGGCCGATCCCGGTGAGCGCGGCGGCGCCGCCGACCGAGAGACCGGCGAGCGTGAGGTCGTACGTCAGGGACGACATCAGTCGGTTTCTTCGGAGGGCTCGCAGATCGGGCACGGGCCCAGCTCGCCGCCCGCCAGGAGCTTCGCGTCCACCGGGACCGCCTCCACCTTGCCGGCCACCAGCGGGCAGTCCGCGCGGTGCCACAGCGTGCCGCCCGGCACCATCAGCAGGTCCCCGCTGACCGCGAGCGGCGCGGTCGCCGCCTGCGCGGACTCCTCGGCGTCGGCGGACCCGGCGGCCACCAGAAGGCCGTACAGCTCCTCCACGCGCGCGGCGGCGACCGTGCCGCGGCCGTGGGTGAGCAGGACCGCGCCGGCGATGATCAGCGCGGCGCCGGGGACCGTGCAGGAGGCGAGGTAGGGCAGCTGGCGTTCGGCGTAGCGCTCGCCCGAGACGCCGTACCAGCCGATGACACACAGCACCGCGCCCGCGGCCAGCGCGGCCCAGCCGGCCCACAGGACGGGGTGCACACTCCGCAGCCTGGCTGTCCGCATCTCCGGCTCCCACAGTCACGTGTCCGTCAGTCTTTCCAGGTCCGCCGATCGCTTGCACTATGCCTTCTGCAAGCCGACCCTGAAAGCACCGGGCGCACCTTGCCCGGACCGACACCCGGTGGTGAGCCAGATGGTTCTCGGGAGCGACCGCACACGGAGCAGCGCGGGCAGGGGACGGGGTGCGGCGTTCGCGGCCGGCCTCCTTCTCATCCTCGCCCCGGCCCTCGCGGCCTGCAGCGACGACAGCGGCGGCGGCAGCGGGACCGCGCCCCCCACTCCGACGGTGGAGCAGACGACGAAGAACGCCTCGCCCACCGCGCCGGCCGATCCGACGGCGGCCAAGAAGGAGATCACGCGGAACTGGCAGAAGTTCTTCGACCCCAAGACCTCTCTCGCCGACAAACAGAAGGTGCTCGAGGACGGCGACCGGATGGCGCCCGTCCTGCAGGCCTTCAGCGGAGACAAGCGCGGCGGCCAGGTGCAGGCGAAGGTCCAGCAGATCGAGTTCACCACGGCGGACGAGGCGACGGTGACGTACGCGCTGACCCTGAACGGCGCGACCGCCCTGCCCAAGGCCTCCGGAACCTCCATCGAGCAGGACGGCGTCTGGAAGGTGTCCGTCAACACCCTGTGCGCGCTGGTGCAGCTGAGCGGCGATGCGTCGGGTTCGCCGGCCGCGGGCTGCTGAGGGCGCCGCCGCCGCGGCGCTGCTGCTGGTCCTGGGCACGGCCTGCGGCAGCCGGCTGCCGGAGAGCGACTTCGAGCACGGCACGCGCACGCCCGCGCGCGGTGACACCACACCGGTCCGCGTCGGCATCATCGCCAGCGCGACCAGCCCGGTCGGGGGCAGCACCTTCACCGGCCCGCGCGACGGCGCCAAGGCGTACTTCGACCGCCTCAACGCGCGCGGCGGCATCGGCGGCCGGCCGGTCGAGGTGCGCGAGTGCGACGACGGCGGCAGCGGCGTCGGCGACAACACGTGCGTGCACCGGCTGATCGACGAGGACAAGGTCGTCGCCCTGGTCGCCACCACCGTCCTGGACTACGCGGGCGCCTCCCGCGTCTCCCACGCGCGCGTGCCCGACATCGGCGGCCAGCCCATCGGCGCCGCCTACGACACCTGGCCGCACCTGTACGGCGTCTACGGCAGCCTCGCGCCCAGGAACGGCACCCCGGGCTGGGGCGGGAAGCTGTACGGCGGCACGGAGGTCTACCGGTACTTCAAACGGGAGCAGGGCGCCCGTACGGCCGCCGTCGTGTCGTACAACCAGGCATCCTCCGCCGCCTACGCCCGTCTCGTCGGGCAGGGGCTGAAGGCCGAGGGCTACAAGGTGGTCGCCGAGCAGGTCGACTTCGCGCTGCCCAACTTCCGCGCCGCCGCGGCCGACCTGAAGGAGCAGGGCGCCGACCTGGTCTTCGACGCCCTCGACACGCACGGCAACGCCCAGCTGTGCGAGGCGATGGACGAGGTCGGCGCGAAGGTCACCGCCAAGGTCACCAACGTGCAGAACTGGACCTCCACCGTCCCCGAGGACTACAAGGACGCGCCGCGCTGCCGCAACGCCCTGTGGGCGACCGGCTCCAGCCGGAACTTCGACGACACCTCGAACGCGGCCGTCCGGGAGTTCCGGGACGCCACCAAGGGCCTGCGGACGCACTCCCAGTGGCAGCTGGAGGGCTGGGCGGCGGCCATGTGGTTCACCGACGCGGCGAAGTCCTGCGCGGCCACGGGCGTCACGCGCGCGTGCGTCGACGCCTTCATGAACCGCAGCGAGAACTACACCGCGGGCGGGCTGCTGCTCCCGGTCGTCTTCGAGCGGCTGGCCGAGCCGCCGAAGACGCGCCGGACCTGTCTGTCGGTGGCGCGCTGGCGCGACGGCAAGGGGTGGGTCTCCCAGGGCGACATGAACCGCACCTGCTTCGACGTCCCGCAGCTGCCGTACAGCCCCTGAGGGAGCCGGTGGGTCAGGACCGTTCGGGACCGGCTGTCTCGCGCTCCTCCCCGAGGGGCTCCTCGGGCACGGCCGCGTACTGCGGGTGGTGCAGGTCGAACGCGGGCGACTCGGAGCGGATGCGCGGCAGCACCGTGAAGTTGTGGCGGGGCGGCGGGCAGGAGGTGGCCCACTCCAGGGAGCGGCCGTACCCCCAGGGGTCGTCGGTGTCGACCTTCTCGCCGTACTTGGCGGTCTTCCAGACGTTGTAGAGGAACGGCAGCGTCGACAGGCCGAGCAGGAACGCGCCGATCGTGGAGACCGTGTTCAGCGCCGTGAAGCCGTCGGCGGCCAGGTAGTCGGCGTACCGGCGCGGCATGCCCTCCACACCGAGCCAGTGCTGCACCAGGAACGTGGTGTGGAAGCCGGTGAACAGCGTCCAGAACTGGATCTTCCCGAGCCGCTCGTCGAGCATCTTCCCGGTGAACTTGGGCCACCAGAAGTACAGTCCGCCGAAGATCGCGAAGACCACCGTGCCGAAGACGACGTAGTGGAAGTGCGCGACCACGAAGTAGGTGTCGGAGACGTGGAAGTCCAGCGGCGGCGAGGCCAGGATCACCCCGGTCAGGCCGCCGAACAGGAACGTCACCAGGAAGCCGGCCGCCCACAGCATCGGCGTCTCGAAGGACAGCGAGCCCTTGAGCATGGTCCCGGTCCAGTTGAAGAACTTCACGCCCGTGGGCACGGCGATCAGGAAGCTCATGAAGGAGAAGTACGGCAGCAGCACGGCACCGGTGACGAACATGTGGTGCGCCCACACCACCACCGACAGTCCGGTGATCGACATGGTCGCGCCGACCAGCGTCAGATAGCCGAAGATCGGCTTGCGGGAGAAGACCGGGATGATCTCGGTGATGATGCCGAAGAACGGCAGCGCGATGATGTACACCTCGGGATGGCCGAAGAACCAGAACAGGTGCTGCCACAGGATCGCCCCGCCGTTGGCCGGGTCGAAGACCTGCGCGCCGAAGCGCCGGTCCGCCTCCAGCACCAGCAGCGCCGCCGCGAGCACCGGGAACGCCAGCAGGATCAGGATCGACGTGAACAGGGTGTTCCAGGTGAAGATCGGCATCCGGAACATCGTCATGCCGGGTGCGCGCATCCCGATGATCGTGGTGATGAAGTTGACCGCGCCGAGGATCGTCCCGAAGCCGGCCAGTGCCAGCCCCATGATCCACAGGTCGGGGCCGACGCCGGGGGAGTGCACGGAGTCGTTGAGCGGCGCGTAGGCGAACCAGCCGAAGGCGGCCGACCCGTCGGGCACCAGCAGCGAGCCGAGCACGATCAGGCCGCCGAACAGGAACAGCCAGTACGAGAACATGTTCAGCCGCGGGAAGGCCACGTCGGGGGAGCCGATCTGCAGCGGCATCAGCTCGTTGGCGAAGCCCGCGAAGCTCGGGGTGGCGAACAGCAGCAGCATGATCGTGCCGTGCATCGTGAACAGCTGGTTGTACTGGTGGTTGTCCACGATCTGCAGTCCGGGCCGGGCCAGTTCGGCCCGCATCAGCAGCGCCATCACCCCGCCGACCAGGAAGAACACGAACGAGGTGATCAGGTACAGATGCCCGATCTTCTTGTGGTCGGTGGTGGTCAGCCAGTCGACGACCAGCCGGCCGTGCCGCTTGTTCCGCACGGGTCGCGCCGCTGCCTGCACGGTCTGGGTCCCCATGGCTCGCTCGCCCCTTCGCTTCGTCGCGTTCGGGTCCGCCCAAGCCCGCGCCACGCGTGGCCGTGAGCTCACGCCATGATGCGCGCGACGCGTGCGCTCCGACAGGGTG
This sequence comes from Streptomyces sp. 7R007, assembly GCF_054850255.1. Classification (NCBI taxonomy): domain Bacteria; kingdom Bacillati; phylum Actinomycetota; class Actinomycetes; order Kitasatosporales; family Streptomycetaceae; genus Streptomyces; species Streptomyces sp. 7R007. The sequence continues at coordinate 22,333 of NZ_JBTWMV010000073.1, forward strand.
CGTGCGGACGTCGTGTGCGGAAACCGTGTATTTCCCATGTGGCGTCAGCGCCGGCGGGGCCGCCCGGAATCCGGCGGGAATGGAGTCCGGAGGCAGTTCTCGGGGGCTCTTTCCGGCGGCCTAATGGAAGGGTCGCCGCGACACGCGGAAATCACGTCCGATTGACCGCGGAAGGCGTACGGAACCGCTCGTACGTGTGAGTGATCCGGGCCGAAACGCGTGTCGTGATCCTGTGACACAAGTGTGACGCGAGGGGGATGCGTGACCCTCGGTACCGGTCCGGGCTTCCCCGTCCGCCGGATCACGCCTAGCGTGGCGGCATGGCACCGATTCCCGCTCCGCAGGCGGAGCCCCAGGACAGTCCGGACGCCTACGTCGGCCTCGACGCCGCCAGTGCCGAGCGCCTGGCGCGCGAGCGGGGCTGGGGCACCGTGCGCTCGCTGCCGCCGGGCGCGATCATCACGATGGAGTACCGCGCGGGCCGGCTGAACTTCGAGGTCAGAGACGGCCGGGTGGCGCGGGCCTGGAAGGGCTGAGCAGCGCGAAGGCCCCGGATCCTGGACAGATCCGGGGCCTTCGTCGTGCGGGGGTGGCTGTGCGTACCGGCCCCGCTGTCCTGTCGGCTAGTTGCCCGTGAGCGGGCGGGTCGTCGTGGTGCCACGCGGGACGCGGTCCGCGTGCGGCGGGCGGCGGCTGCCGGCCGGGGTGACCGGCGTGCGCTCCGAGCGGGCCGTGTGCGGCCCCGGGGCGAGGTAGACCGGCGCCCGGGGGGAGCGGGCCGCGGGGGCCGCCGGTTCGCGGGCCGCGGCCTCGTCCCGGGCGCTGGGACGCGCCGGCTGGATGAGCACCGGGGCGGGAGCGGCCGGTGCGGGGGCCGGGGCGCCGCGCCGGGAGCGCCAGCGGTCGCGCAGGTCGAGGATGCGGACCTCGGCGCGGGCGATCAGCGGCTCGCACCACGGCAGGGCGAGCAGGATCAGCAGGCCGGCGGCCCAGCCCAGGAGGACGTCGCTCAGCCAGTGCGTACCGAGGTAGACGGTGGCCATCCCGACGCCGAGCGAGGTCACCGCGGAGGCGGCGGACAGCCATCTGCGCGCTCGCGGGGTGGAGGCCAGATAGGCCAGGATTCCCCAGGTCACGACGGCGTTGGCGGTGTGGCCGCTGGGGAATATATCGCCGCCCAGGCCCATCTCGTTCGAGCCGATGGCGGTGGCGTAGTGCGGTCCGAGGCGCCCCATGCCGATCTTGGCGGCGCCGACCGTGAGGTTCAGCAGCAGCAGCGAGGTGCCCAGGGTCAGCAGCGGGCGCAGCGTGTGCTGCCGCCAGGAGCGCCAGCCCAGCCAGGCCGCCACCATCACGGCGGTGGGGCCGCGCTGGCCGAGCACCACGTAGTAGTCCACGAACCAGTGGATACCCGACCACTGCTGGTACGGGCGGAAGAACATGACCTGCCAGTCGAGGCGGACCAGCCAGGAGGTGGTCACCACGAGCCAGATGATCGCCAGGTAGAACGCCAGGGTGCCGGCGAACAGCGCCACCCGGTGCCGGCTCATCTTCGGCACGTCGATGTGGGCCGGTCGTTCCGGCTCCCGGTCCAGCCTCGCGAACACCCGGTCCAGACGGGTGAGGTTTCGTTCGGTACGCACCCAATCGACGTTACAGCGAGTGAGCTCCGTTCTCCGTCGAATCAGCGGCTTTGTGATGACGATGTGATGTGGGATTCCTCTCAGGAAGAGGTTTATTGCCAGGGATTCCGCAATGCTCGCCGACCGGTCCCTTCAATTCCTTTGATCATTCCATGGATCGGTTAATTGCGGCTTTCGAATTAGTTCACCGAAAGCTGGCGCGGATTTACCCGGCGGCTCATCACCCGGCGCGAGCCGGTCAGGGGGGACCGGAGCCGTTCAGCCAGAACGCCCCGTACACGGCCGACAGCGCGGCGAGACCGCCCACCACCAGCGCCGACCTGCGCGTACGCAGCCGGGACAGGGCCAGGGCGAGGGGCAGCAGCAGCGGGAACGCGGGCATCAGAAGGCGCGGTTTCGAGCCGAAGTAGCTCGACGCGCACAGGGCGAGCGCGGTGACGACACCCGCGTACACCAGCAGGGGGAGCGGCTGGCGCTGCCGTACGCAGACGACGTACAGCCACACGACCAGACCCACCCCGACGATCAGCCCCGCCCCCGCGAGCGCCGACGGAAACGACGTGAACCTGCCGGCGACGAAGCGGGCGAAGGCGTACCCGCCGTCGAAGCCGTTGCGCCAGCCCGCCTGGACGTCGAGATAGCCGAGCGGGCCCTTTCCCGTGCGATGGCCGACCCACAGGACGTATCCGCCGGCCCCCAGCGGGGCCAGCAGCAGCGCCACGGCGCGTCGTGCGGCCGTGGGGGCGCACGGGGCGCCCCGCGCGCCCACGGGTCCCGGTTCGCGCCCCGCGGGGCCCTCCCCGGGCGGCCTGGGGGCGCGTCCGCCCCTACGCGCGCCGTGCGGATCCGGCGTGCTCCGCTCTCGCCCGAACGAGGCGATCCCGGCCGCCCACACCGCAGCCACGACGGCCAGCCCGACCGGCCGGGTCAGCCCGGCGAGCGCGGCCAGCGCGCCCGCCGCGAGCCAGCGCCCGCTCAGCACGGCGTACAGCGACCAGGCGGCCAGCGCGGTGAACAGCGACTCGCTGTACGCCATCGACTGCACGATCCCGACGGGCAGCACCGCCCACAGCAGGACGGCGCACACGCCCGCCCGGGCGCCGTACACCAACTCCGTGACCGCGAAGATCCCCCAGGCCGCCGCGAGCGAGGCGAGCAGCGCCACGGCGAAGCCCGCGTCGGCGTACGACAGCGGGGTCAGCGCGTGCAGCAGCCGCTCCAGCCAGGGCAGCAGCGGGAAGAAGGCCAGGTCGGAGTGGACGTCGCCGTTCGGCAGCCGCACCTCGTAGCCGTACCCCGGCCCGGCGACCCGCGCGTACCACAGGGCGTCCCAGCGGGCCGTCAGCAGCGTGTACGCGCTCTTGCCGCGCGCGGCGCTCCACACGGCCAGCACGGCCAGGCCCAGGGCGCGGACGGCCGCGTACCCGAGGAGGGCCGGGGCCGCGCGGCGCAGGGCCGCCCGGCGGGGCGGGGCGGTACGCGTCGCAAGATCGGTCACGGGCTCGATTATCGACCGCGGACGGAACCGGGCGGCGGGGCCGCGCGTGGTTGCCGGGGAAGGGGAGTGGCGTACGCCACACGAGTTCAACGCGGAGTCTGAGAGGTCCGCCACGTGACCGCCGCGCGAACTCGCGTACGCTGACGTGTCACTCGCCTTCGTTGCGCGGGCCGGAGACAGCCGCTCCTCTCCGGCCGAGATCACGGGGAGTCCCCACCCCGTGTGCCCGCCGAACGCGAGGGAACATCTGGGAGGTACGTACATGTCCGGGACGACCACGGCCGCCGCCGCGCTGCGCCGTCGGACGGCCGGGGCAGGTGCCAACCGCTGGGTCGTCCTCGTCGTCCTGTGCGTGAGCCTGCTGCTGGTGGCCGTCGACGCGACCGTCCTGCACGTCGCGGTGCCCGCCGTCACCGAGGACCTCAAACCCGGCGCGATAGAGCTGCTCTGGATCGTCGACGTCTACCCCCTGGTCTGCGCCTCGCTGCTGATCCTCTTCGGCACGCTGGGCGACCGGGTCGGCCGCAGACGCATCCTGCTGCTCGGCTACGCCCTCTTCGGCGTCGCCTCCGGCCTCGCGGCCCTCGCCCGCGATCCCCAGGTCCTCATCCTCGCCCGGGCGCTGCTCGGCGTCGGCGGGGCGATGATCATGCCGGCCACGCTGTCGATCCTGCGCCAGGTCTTCCCCGACCGGCGCGAGCGGGCGGTGGCGATCGGCGTGTGGAGCGCGGTGGCCGCGGTCGGCGCGGCCGTCGGCCCCCTCCTCGGCGGCTTCCTGCTGGAGCACTTCTGGTGGGGTTCGGTCTTCCTCGTCAACATCCCGCTGATGCTGGTCAGCCTGCCGGTGGGCCGGGTGCTGCTGCCGGAGTCGCGCGGCTCGGGCGACGGGCCGTGGGACGTGGTGGGCGCGCTGATGGCGGCGGCCGGTCTGTTCGGGGTGGTGCTGGGCGTGAAACGGCTGGGCGGCGGCGAGCCGGGCGCCGTCACCGTGGTGGCCCTGGCCTCGGGCGCCGTACTGCTGGTGCTGTTCGTACGACGGCAGCGGCGCCGGACGCATCCGCTGGTGGACCTGCGGATGTTCGCCCGGCCCGCGTTCAGCACGGCGGTGGGCTGCATCGTGCTGGCGATGCTCGCCCTGGTCGGGCTGGAGCTGATCGCGGCGCAGTACCTGCAGCTCGTGCTGGGGCTGTCGCCCCTGGAGACCGGCCTGCGGCTGCTTCCGCTGACCTTCGCGGCGATGGCGGCGGGGCTCGCGGGCGCGCGGCTGCTGCGGCAGTTCGGGCCGCGCCGGATGGTGTGCTTCGGGTTCTGCCTGACCGCCGGGGCCGTGCTGCTGCTGACCGCGATGGGCGGTTCCGACAACACGGGGCTGCTGGTGGCCGGGTTCCTGCTGCTGGGCTTCGGACTGGAGACGACCCTGTTCGGGGCGTACGAGTCGATGCTGAGCGAGGCTCCGCCGGCGCAGGCGGGCGGGGCGGCGGCGATCGGCGAGACCTCGTACCAGCTCGGGGCGGGGATCGGGATCGCCTTGCTGGGCACCGTGATGAACGCGGCGTACGCGCCCGGGCTCGCGTCCGTGCAGGGGGTGCCGGCCTCGGCGTCGGCCGCGGCGGGGCATTCGCTGGGCGAGGCCTACGAGGTCGCCGCGCAGCTGGGCGGGCCGGTCGGGGTCGCCCTGCGGCGGGCGGCCCGGGATTCCTTCGTGCACGGGTTGCACGTGACGCTGCTGGTGAGCGCGGGGTTGTTGCTGCTGGGAGCGGTGATGGCGTTGCGGTTGCCGCGGGTGATGCAGTGCGGGGAGCCGGTGGGGACGGTACCGGTGCCCGCGCCTCGGGACGTGGTGGAGTCCCGCGTCTCGGTGTGAGAGACCGCCGGCCGATCCGGGGGCGGCGGGGTGTGGGATGCGCGCTGGACGTGCGCGACACTGCGTCGTAACGTCGGGGTCCGTATCGTGACTAGCAGTGCTAGTTTTTATCGTGCCGGAGGGTGTTCCCATGTCCGCGTCCTCGAAGCTGCCCCCGTTCGATCCCGCCGATCCGCTGGGGATCGACGACCTGCTGGAGCCGGAGGATCTCGCGATCCGGGAGACGGTGCGGGCGTGGGCGGCCGACCGCGTGCTGCCCTTCGTCGCCGAGTGGTACGAGAAGGGCGAACTGCCCGGCATCCGTGAGCTCGCGAAGGAGCTCGGGGGGATCGGGGCGCTCGGGATGTCGCTCCAGGGCTACGGCTGCGCCGGGGCCGGCGCCGTGCAGTACGGGCTGGCCTGTCTGGAGCTGGAGGCCGCCGACTCCGGGATCCGGTCCCTCGTCTCCGTGCAGGGGTCGCTGGCGATGTACGCCGTCCACCGCTTCGGCAGCGAGGAGCAGAAGCAGGGCTGGCTGCCGCGCATGGCCGCCGGCGAGGTCATCGGATGCTTCGGGCTGACCGAGCCCGACCACGGCTCCGACCCCGCCTCCATGC
>NZ_JBTWMV010000074.1:0-27755 GCF_054850255.1 Streptomyces sp. 7R007
GCAAGCGAGGGGAGCGCGCCGGGGGGAGGTCGCTGAGCGGTGGTGGGCTCAGCGTCAGCCGACGCGCGGTCCCAGTAAGAGAATTCGGGTGCGCATGGCACTGACCCGCCCCCCGCCCGGGCGGCAGGGCGGCGCCCCGGCGGGCGGGGGGCGCGGGTCTCAACCCGGGGGGGGGGGGGGGGGGGGGGCCCCCCCCCCCCCCCACCTCGTGCGGGTCCCTCCCGCTCGAGCGAAGTCGAGAGTGGGGAGGGTGCGGCTCCCGGCGTGTCAGAGATATTGCCGTTCAGTGCCCGGTCGAACCGCCGTTGTCCCGGCGGTCCAGGGCGCGCTGGAGGGCGGCTGCGGCGTTCTTGCGGTCGGACTCGCTCGTACGGGAGATGTGACGGACTCGGCGGCGTGCGGTCGTCTCGGCCATGGGGAAATCGACTCCTTCGGCATCCGGGAGTGCGGAACGGGGTTACGAGACGCCGGATGGGGCGGGGAGCGGTGCCGCAGGGGTTGCCTGCACGGGGCCCGGCTCACGACCGCCATTCGCTGGGTCGAGCGAGACGTTCGGCTCCTACAAAAGTAGGCGAGGACTCCGGGTCTGTCTCCACAATTACTCGGACTTCCTACTATCTGAGACGGAGGGTTGGGTCACAGGCTTTTGAGCTGGGCTTTCTTCCGGGGGCGGTCGGCAGTCGCCGGCCCGTCCGGCGTTCGCGGCATCGTGGGGTGCCCAAGGGCGCCCGGCGGCGGCACGATGGTCGGGAGGGACCGATGCCCGAGGGAGGCGCGATGACGGCGTACGTCGTGACGCAGCGCCGGTTCGGCGGCCCGGAGGTGCTGGAGATCGAGGAGCGCCCCCGCCCCGTCCCCGGTCCGGGCGAGGTCCTCGTACGGGTACGCGCCGCCGGGATCGACCCGGCCGACCTCCTGGCCCGTTCGGGAGCAGCCGCCGCTTCCCGGTACGGCCGACCGCCGTTCACCCTCGGCCAGGACGTCTCCGGCACCGTCGAGTCCACCGGCCCCCACGCCTCCCGCTTCCACCCCGGCGACGACGTCTTCGGCCGCATCGACACCGGCGCCTACGCCACCCACGTCACCGCCCCCGTCGACCACCTCGCCCGCAAACCCGCCTCCCTGGACCACCTCCACGCGGCCGCCGCCCCCACCGCGGCCCTCACCGCCTGGCAGGCCCTGATCGACATCGCCCGCGTCGGCCCCGCCACCCGTGTGCTGATCCACGCCGCGGCCGGCGGCGTCGGCCACATCGCCGTCCAGCTCGCGAAGGCGGAGGGCGCCCGCGTCGTCGCCACCGCTCCGGCCGCCCACCACGCCTTCCTGTCCGCCCTCGGCGCCGACGAGCTCCTCGACCCCGCCACCACCGACTTCGCCGCCGCCGTCCACGGCGTCGACGTCGCCCTCGACCTGGTCGGCGGCGCCCACGGCCCCCGCACCCTCGGCACCCTCCGCCCGAACGGCCTCCTGGTCTGCGCCGTCCCCGCCGACCTGGGGCTGTCCCCGGAGGACGTGGAGGCCCGCGGCATGCGCTTCGCCGTCGTCGAGCCCGAGCCCTCCCCCGAGCGTCTGACGAAGATCGCCGAGCTCCTCGCGACCGGCCGGATCCGCGTCCACGTCGCGGCGGCCTTCCCCCTGACCGAGGTGGCGAAGGCCCACGAGGCCGGCGAGTCCGGGCAGGCGCCGGGCCGGCTCGTGCTGGCCCTGCCCGACTGACGCCGCCCGGCTAACCTGGAAGCGGTCCCCCTGCGAAGGGAACGGTGAGGTCATGACCGACACGACCAGGGCACTCCTCGAAGGCGGCCCGCGCGATCTGCCCGAACGCATCGTCCCGGTCCCGGTCCCCGGCGACGACGTGAAGATCGAACTCCGCAACGGCTACGAGCACTTCAGGCCGACCACCCGCCAGGCGGACACGCCCGAGGGCGCGCTGCCCGTGTACGAGTGGTGGGAACGCACGGAAATGCCCGGCTAACCCTCCCGACCGACCCCCTCAGGCCAACACCACGACAACCACCCCCCGAAACCCCTCCCGGGCCCCGGCGGAAACGCACGCACATGCCCGGCCAACCCTCCCGACCCACCCACTCAGGCCAACACCACGACGACCACCTCCCGGAACCCCTTCGGGTCCAGGTAGGACCGCACGCACATGACCGATCACCCCCCGACCCACCCACTCAAGCCAGCACCACAACAACCGCCCCCCGAAACCCCTCCCGGGCCCCGGCGGAAACGCACGCACATGCCCGGCCAACCCTCCCGACCGCCCCCCTCAGGCCAGCACCACGACGACCACCTCCCGGAACCCCTTCGGGTCCTGGCAGGACCGCACGCACATGACCGATCGCCCCCCGACCCACCCACTCAAGCCAGCACCACGACAACCGCCCCCCGAAACCCCTCCCGGCCCCGGCGGAAACGCACGCACACGCCCGGCCAACCCTCCCGACCCACCCGGTCAGGGCAGTACCGCGGCGACCGCCGCCCGGAAGCCCTTGGGGTCCTCCGTCCACGGCATGTGACCCGCCTCCGGCAGCACCACCCGCCGCACCCGCGGCAGCGCCCGTTCCAGCGAGTCCACCGCCGACCGCGGCCGGATGTCGCGGGCGCCGTCGACGATCAGCACGGGCAGGCCGAGTTCCCGGCAGGCGCCGTGCAGTTCGGGCGTGCCCCACGCCCGCTTCCGCTCGGCGTTGAGGGCCTTGCCGCACTCGGAGTTGATCCCGAACCACGGCTCGGCCATCCGCCGGGCGTACTCCAGGGCTCGCGCGCGGTCGTCGAACTCCGCCGTCCACTGGAGCACGGCCCGCTCCCGCTCCTCCTCGTCGGAGAGCTCCCGCCGCTGCGTCAACTCCCGCCAGCGGGCGAGGTGTTCAGGTGTCTCACCGAGCCGGTCGAGCAGGTTCTCCCGGTAGGCGGGATGCCAGTCGGCGTCCGGCCCGATGCCGGTCCCGCTCACGTACACCAGCGCGCTCACCCGCTCCGGGTGCGCGAGCGCGTAGCCCAACGCCAGTTGCGCGCCCCAGGAATGGCCCAGCAGCGCGGTGCGGGCGAAGCCGAAGTGCGCGCGGACGGCGTCCAGATCGGCGACGAAGCGGGCGCTGGTCCACGGTCCCGCGCACCGCTCCGAGCGCCCGCACCCGCGCTGGTCCCAGCGCACGACCGTGGCCCGGTCGCCGAGCAGGTCCGCCACGTCCCCCAGCGTGTCCCACAGTCCCGGCCCACCGTGGCACAGCACGAGCGGTTCGCCCCGGCCCGACCGGCTCGCCCACAGCCGTACCCCGTCGTCCGCGACCACCGTCTCCATGGCCCCAGTGTGCCCCCGCGGGCAGCCGAACGGGCCAAGTCCGCCTCGGACTTGGCCCGTTGTGTACCCGTGGCGGGGGTCAGCCCATGTGCGGGTAGCCGTACTCGGTCGGCGGGACCAGCGTCTCCTTGATGGCGCGGGTCAGGGTCCAGCGCAGCAGGTTCTGCGGGGCGCCGGCCTTGTCGTTGGTGCCGGAGGCGCGGCCGCCGCCGAAGGGCTGCTGGCCGACGACGGCGCCGGTCGACTTGTCGTTGATGTAGAAGTTGCCGGCCGCGTAGCGCAGCTTCTCCATCGTGTACGCCGCCGCCGCGCGGTCGCCCGCGATGACCGAGCCCGTCAGGGCGTAGTCGGACACCGACTCCATCTGGGTCAGCATCTCCTCGTACCGGTCGTCCTCGTAGACGTACACGGCGAGGAACGGCCCGAAGTACTCGGTGCGGAAGACCTCGTTGCCGGGGTCGGTGCACTCCACGACGGTCGGCCGGACGAAGTAGCCGACCGAGTCGTCGTAGGTTCCGCCCGCGACGATCGTGCAGGTGGGGTCGGACTTCGCACGGTCGATGGCCGCCTTGCTCTTGGCGAAGGCACGCTCGTCGATGACGGCGCCCATGAAGTGGGACAGGTCGGTGACGTCGCCCATCGACAGCCCGTCGACCTCGGCGGCGAACTCCTCCCGGAAGCCGGAGTTCCAGATGGACGCCGGGATGTAGGCGCGGGAGGTGGCGCTGCACTTCTGGCCCTGGTACTCGAAGGCACCGCGGGTCAGCGCCGTCCTGAGCACCGCCCGGTCGGCACTGGGGTGGGCGACCAGGAAGTCCTTGCCGCCGGTCTCGCCGACCAGGCGCGGGTAGGAGCGGTACTTCTCGATGTTGTTGCCGACCGTCTTCCACAGGTACTGGAAGGTCCTGGTCGAGCCGGTGAAGTGGATGCCGGCGAGGTCGCGGTGTTCCAGGGCGACCTTGGAGACCTCGATGCCGTCGCCGGTGACGAGGTTGATGACGCCCTTGGGCAGGCCCGCCTCCTCCAGCAGCTGCATCAGCAGCACGGCGGCGTGGGTCTGGGTCGGGGACGGCTTCCACACCACGACGTTGCCCATGAGGGCGGGGGCGGTGGGCAGGTTGCCCGCGATGGCGCTGAAGTTGAACGGCGTGATCGCGTAGACGAAGCCCTCCAGCGGGCGGTGGTCGAGGCGGTTCCAGACGCCCGGGGAGTTGGCCGGGGGCTGCTCGGCGAGGATCTGGCGGGCGTAGTGGACGTTGAAGCGCCAGAAGTCGACCAGTTCGCAGGGGGTGTCGATCTCGGCCTGCTGGACGGTCTTGGACTGGCCGAGCATGGTGGAGGCGGCGAGGGTCTCGCGCCAGGGCCCGGCGAGGAGTTCGGCGGCGCGCAGGATGATCGCGGCGCGGTCGTCGAAGGACATCGCGCGCCAGGCGGGCGCGGCGGCGAGGGCCGCGTCGATGGCGTCGCGGGCGTCCTGCTGCGTGGCGTTGCGCAGGGTGCCGAGGACCGCCTTGTGGTTGTGCGGCTGGACCACCTGGAAGGGCTCGCCGCCACCCATGCGCTTCTCGCCGCCGATGGTCATCGGCAGGTCGACCGGGTTCTCGGCCAGCTCCTTCAGCCTGGCCTCCAGCCGGGCGCGCTCGGGCGAGCCGGGGGCGTAGCCGTGCACCGGCTCGTTGACGGGGGTGGGGACCTGGGTCACAGCGTCCATGGGTTCCGTAACTCCTTGTACGTGAGCGGGTGTCGCGGGGTCAGCCGGTGCCGACCAGGCTGCGCGCGAAGAACCGGAGGTTCGCCGGCTTCTCCGCGAGCCTTCTCATGAAGTAGCCGTACCAGTCGGTGCCGTAGGCGGTGTAGACGCGCATGCGGTGGCCCTCGGCGGCGAGGCGCAGGTGTTCGTCGCCGCGGATGCCGTACAGCATCTGGAACTCGTACTCGTCGGGCTTGCGGCCGGCGCGGTGGGCGAGTTCCTGGGCGATGGCGATCAGACGCGGGTCGTGGGAGCCGATCATCGGGTACCCCTCGCCCTCCATGAGGATCTTCAGGATCCGCACGTACGCCTTGTCGATCTCGTGCTTCTGCTGGTACGCGACCTCGGCGGGCTCCTTGTACGCGCCCTTGACCAGCCGCACGCGGCTGCCGGCCGCGGCCAGGCGGCGGGCGTCGGCCTCGGTGCGGAAGAGGTAGGCCTGGATGACGCAGCCGGTCTGCGGGAAGTCCTTCCGCAGCTCCTCGTGGATGGCGGACATCGAGTCGAGGGTGGTGTGGTCCTCGGCGTCGAGCGTGACGGTCGTACCGATGGCGGCGGCGGCCTCGACGACGGGCCGCACGTTCGCGAGCGCCAGTTCGTGGCCGCCGGGGAGCGCCTGGCCGAACATCGACAGCTTGACGGACATCTCCACGCGCGGGCCGAGTTCGAGGTCCTTCAGCCGGTCGACGAGTTCCAGGTACGCGTCGCGGGCGGCGGCCGCCTGTTCCGGGCGGGTGATGTCCTCGCCGACCACGTCCATGGTCAGCTCCAGACCCCGGTCCGTGAGCTCCCGGATGATCGGCACGACGTCGTCGACACTCTCGCCGGGGATGAAGCGGTCGACGACCTGCTTGGTCACCGGGGCCGCCGAGATCAGGCGTCGCATCCGGTCGCTGCGCGACGCGGCGAGAATCACGGGACCCAGCACGGGGCACCTCCACAAACCAGCAGATAGAACCACCGTGAAACCTAAGGATCCCTCCGATCGTCGGCCATCGACAGCTGTCACGCATCCGTGCCGCGGATCTCAGACAGATGTATGAAGCGGGGGCCGGAATGCGGCAGAATGCCCGGGTGACACCGGAACACAGGGGTGATTTCCAGGAGCTGGTCGACGAGATCTCCGAGCTGCTCGGCGCGCCGGCGACGCTGGAGAACCGGGACTTCGAGCTGATCGCGTTCGGCGCGTACGACGACGAGCGCGACCTCGACGCCTCGGCGCTGGACCCCGTACGCACCCGCTCGATCCTCACCCGGCGCTCGACGGCCGCCGTCCGCGCCTGGTTCGAGGGCTTCGGCATCACCCGGGCGACGGGCCCGGTCCGCATCCCGCCGACGCCCGAGGCGGGCGTGTACCGGGGGCGGATCTGCCTGCCGGTGCGCCACCGGGGTGTCGTCCTCGGCTACGTGTGGCTGCTGGACTTCGAACCGGGGCCGACGCAGCGGCAGCTGGCCGCGGCCATGGAGGTGACGGTCCGCATCGGCGAGCTGCTCGCGGACGAGGTCCAGCACGGCGCGGATCTGAGCCGGGAGCTGCGGGCGGTGCTGGTGGCCGAGCGGGACTGGCAGCGGGACATGGCCATCGCGGAGCTGCGCACGGCCCTGGGCTCGCGCGCGGACGCCCCGCACACGGTGGTGTGCGTGGCGCCGTGGCCGTCCGCCGACCCGGACGACGCCCCCTCGGTGCGTACGGTGCCGGGGGCGACGGCGTTGTGCACGGTCCCCTGGGGCACGGCGGCGCAGTCGCTCGCCCTGCTGGTCCGGCTGCGCTCGGCGGGGGTGCCGGCACCGGCGACGTCGGCGGCGGCGCGGCTGCTGGAGCGGGCGCGGCTGCTGGGCGGGACGGGCCCGGCGCCGGCGGCCGGGATCGCCGCCGCGCGCACCGGGCTGGCGGAGCTGGGGGCGGCCTGGCGGGAGGCGTCGGCGGCGGCGCGGGCGGCGCTCGCGGAGCCGCGGCTCGGGCCGGTCGCCGACTGGGCGCACATCGGCCCCTACCGCCTGCTCACCGCGCTGCCCCCGGACTCCGCCCACGACCCCGCCGTGACCGCCCTCCTCTCCCCCGCCCACCGGGAACTCGCCCACACGGCCGAGACCTACCTCGACTGTGCGGGCCAGGCCACCCGCACCGCCACCGAGCTGGGCATCCACCGCCAGACCCTCTACTACCGCCTCTCCCGCGTCGAACAGCTCACCGGCCTGGACCTGGACGACGGCGAGCACAGGCTGCTGCTGCACATGGCGCTGAAGGGGGCGCGGCTGTAGACCCACCTGCTCCGTCAGAGGAGGTCGGCCACGGCCGCGACGCCCTCCTCGATCGAACGGTCCGTCACGTTGCCGAAGCCGAGGACCAGTTGGGGCGGGGTGGTGGCTCCGCGGGAGCGGCAGGCGCTCATGCCGTACAGGCCCACCCCGCGGGCGCGGGCGGCGTGGATCAGGCCGGGTTCGTCGGCTGTCGCGGGCAGGTGGGCGACCGCGTGGAAGCCCGCCGCCAGGCCCGACAGGCGCACCGAGGGGGCGTGCCGGGCGAGGGCCGAGACGAGTGCGGTACGGCGGTCGGCGTAGACGGTGCGCATGCGGCGCAGGTGGCGGTCGTAGCGGCCGGACTCGATCAGGCGGGCGAGGGCCAGCTGGTCGAGGGTGGGTGAGCCGCGGTCGGCGACGCGTTTGAGGTCGGTGATCGCGTCGAGGAGCGCCGGCGGGGTCAGCAGCCAGCCCAGGCGCAGGGCGGGGGCGAGCGACTTGCTGACGGTGCCGATGGAGATCACGCGGTCGGCGGCGAGCCCCTGGAGGGTGCCCACCGGTTCGCGGTCGTAGCGGAACTCTGCGTCGTAGTCGTCCTCGATGACGTACGCGTCCCGGTCGGCCGCCCACGCGACCAGGGCGTGGCGGCGGTCGGGCGCCAGGACGACGCCCGTCGGCCACTGGTGGGCCGGGGTCACGATCACCGCGCGGGCGCCGGTCGCCGCCAGCGCCCCCACGTCGACGCCGTCCTCGTCGACCGGCACGGGTACGGCCGTCAGGCCCGCCGCCTCGGCGGCCGCCGTCGCGGTGGCCGGGCCGCCCGGGTCCTCGTACGCCACGGTCCGCACCCCGGCGCGGGCGAGGGCGCGCAGGGTCAGGCTCAGGCCCTGCGCGTATCCGGAGCAGACGACGGTCCGGGACGGATCCGCCGCCGCGCCGCGCACCCGGCGCAGATACCCGGCGACCACCTCGCGCAGCGCCGAACTGCCGCGCGGGTCGCCGTAGTCGAGCTCCGCGGTCGGCATCGCCCGGGCCGCCTCCCGGGTCGCCCACAGCCAGTCGGCGACCGGGAAGGAGCCGAGGTCGGGGACGCCGTGCCGGAAGTCGGCGATCAGACGGGGGTGTTGCGGCGGGCGGTAAGCCGCCGGGGCGGTCGGGACGGACGCGCAGGGGGCGACGCGGGTGGCCGAGCCGACGCGGGTGACGAGGTAGCCCTCGGCCCGGAGCTGGGCGTAGCAGTCCTGCACGAGACCGCGGGACAGGCCCAGGGTGCGGGCCAACTCGCGGGAGGACGGCAGCCGTTCGCCCGCCTGGAGACGGCCCGAGCGGATCGCGTCCCGCAACTGCCGCTCCAGCTGGGCGCACAGCCGCTCCCCGTCCGTCCGGTCGACGGTCAGCAGGAGTCCGGGCGACAGACCGGCCCACTCAAGCGGCATGGAATTGGAGCTTAGCGGGAGGCCGGTGGGCTTCTAGCGTCATCGGCATGACGCAGAAGAACCAGAGGAACGACAAGAGCGGGACATCCGGCCCGGGCGACGCGGCCACGGCTGCGGTCCCGCCGGCCACCGCCCGGCCGCCCCTGCTCAACCGGGCGCTGATGCTGCGGTTCGTGAGCCTGGTCGGGGCGAGTCTCAGCTTCTTCCTGCTGCTGTCGGTGGTCCCCGCCTACGCGGCCGAGGCGGGCGGCGGTCATGCCGCGGGGCTCGCCACCGGCGCCCTGATGCTCTCCACGGTCCTCGGCGAACTGGTCACCCCCCGGCTCGTCGCCCGCCACGGCTACCGGGTGGTCCTGATGGCCGGGCTGTTCCTGCTCGGCGCCCCGGCCCTGGCGCTGACGCTCTCGCACCACCCGGCGTGGATCGTGGCGGTGTGCCTGGCCCGCGGCCTCGGCTTCGCCCTCACGATCGTCGCCGGCGGCGCCCTGACCGCGTCCCTGATCCCGTCCGAACGCCGGGGCGAGGGGCTGGCGGTGGTGGGCGTGGTCTCCGGCGTCCCCTCCCTGATCGCCCTGCCCGCCGGCCTGTGGCTGGCCTCCCACGCGGGCTACGGCACGGTCGCGGTGACCGGCGGCGCGGCGGCGCTGGCGGCGATCGCGTCGGTACCGGGGCTGCCGGAGGGGCCGAAGCGGGGGGCGCGGGGCGGGCGGCCGGAGGCCCGGGCCGATGGTCCGCAGCAGCCGCTCGGTGTCCTGCGCGGGCTGCGCACGCCCTCGCTCCTGCGCCCCGTCGTCGTCTTCGCCACCACCGCCACGGCCGCCGGAATCCTGGTGACCTTCCTGCCGTTGGCGGTGCCGGCGGCGTCGGCCGGGGCCGTCACGGTGGCGCTGTTCGTGCAGCCCGCGGCGGCGACCCTGGCCCGCTGGGCGGCCGGACGGCACGGCGACCGGCACGGCAGCGCCCGGCTGGTCCTGCCCGGGCTGCTGCTGTCGGCCGCGGGCGTCCTCCTGCTCGCCGCGACCGGGAGCGCGGCGGCCGTGATCGCGGGGGCGGCCCTGTTCGGCACCGGTTTCGGCATCACCCAGAACGCCACGCTGGCGCTGATGTACACCCGGGTGCCCGCCTCCTCGTACGGCACGGTCAGCGCGCTGTGGAACCTCGCGTACGACGGTGGCATGGGCGTCGGCGCGGCGGGCTTCGGCCTGCTGGCCGGACCGGTCGGCTACCCGTGGGCCTTCGCCGTGACCGCGCTGCTGATGCCGGCCGCACTGGCTCCGGCGCTGCGGGACCTGCGCGGGACGGGCGACGGCCGGGTCAGTTCCGCGCGCGCGTGACGCCCTCGACGATCTGCCGGAGCCCCTCGGTGAGGGTGTCCGCGTCGGGCGCCGTCCTCGGGTCGAAGGTCCACTGCGAGATGAGCCCCGACATCAGGGTCATGTAGAACCGGCCGAGGGTGTCGGCGGTCTCGTCCGGCACCTCCTCCTCCGGCACCCCGGTCATCAGCGAGACCAGCCCCCGGCCGCCCTCGCGCTGCGCGCGCGACAACTGGTCGCGCACGTCGGGCAGTTGGTCGCCCATCGTGACGATCTCCAGGCTCAGCCGCCACAGTGACCCGGGCCGCCGCATCGAGTCGACGACGTTCGCCCACACCGCGTGGAAACGCTCCAGCGACCCGGGCGCGCCGCCGAGCCCGGCGTCCCCCTCGAAGGACATCTCCTCCACCAGCGCGAGGTACGCCTGCGCCAGCAGCGCGTCCTTCGAGCCGTAGTGGTAGCCGATCGACGCGAGGTTGGTCCCCGACTCCCTGACGATGTCCCGCGCGGTCGTGCGCAGGAACCCCTTCTCCAGCAGGCAGCGCTTGGCGCCTTCGAGCAGATCCTCACGGTGTCCCATACCGGACCACCCTACCCCGGATCCATACACCCGTCCTATACGTACGACTTATACGCGCGACTCATACAGGTGACTTACACAAGTGACTTAGACAAGCGTTCTAGACAATCGTTTAGGACGCCCGTACAGTCCCTGACATGACGAACACGACGAGCACCGCCACCACCCCGGCCCGCCCCCGCGCCGGCCGCCGCGAATGGACCGCGCTGGGCGTGCTGATGCTCCCGCTGCTGCTGGTCTCGATGGACGTCTCGGTCCTCTACTTCGCGATCCCGGCGATCAGCGCGGACCTGGAGCCGAGCGGCACCCAGCAGCTGTGGATCTTCGACATCTACGCGTTCGTACTGGCCGGCCTGCTGATGACGATGGGCTCGCTCGGCGACCGCGTCGGCCGCCGCCGGCTCCTGCTGCTGGGCGCCGCCGCCTTCGGCGCCGCCTCCCTCGTGGCGGCGTACGCCGACAGCGCCGAGACCCTGATCGCGGCCCGCGCGGTCCTCGGCATCGGCGGCGCGACCCTGATGCCCTCGACGATGGCGCTGATCCGCACGATGTTCACGGACCACGCCGAGCGCGCGAAGGCGATCGGGCTGTGGTCCGGCGTGATGACGGCCGGCATCGCGCTCGGCTCGGTGATGAGCGGTGTCCTCGTCCAGTACTTCTGGTGGGGCTCGGTCTTCCTGGTCAACCTGCCGGCGATGGCGCTGCTGCTGGTCCTCGGCCCGTTCCTGCTGCCGGAGTCACGCGACCCCGCCCCCGGCCGCTTCGACTGGCCGAGCGTCCCGCTCTCCATGGCGGCCGTGCTGCCCGTCGTCTACGGCCTCAAGGAGATCCCGTCCGAGGGCTGGCACGCGCAGTACGTCGTCTCGATCACCGTCGGCCTGCTCTTCGCGGCGGCCTTCGTCCACCGCCAGCGCACGGCCGACAGCCCGATGATCGACCCGGCCCTCTTCCGCGGCCACGGCTTCGCCCCCTCCGTGGTGCTCAACCTGCTCGCCACGTTCGGCATGATGGGCTCGGCCTTCTTCACCACGCAGTACCTGCAGTCGGTGCTCGGCAAGAGCGCGCTGGAGGCGGCCCTGTGGGCGCTGCTGCCCTCGGTGCCGATCGGCATGGCGGCCCCGCTGGCGACGGCCCTGGTGCGGAAGGGCGTCGACCGCGCGTACGTGGTCACCGCGGGCTTCGCGACCGCCGCGGCCGGCTACGCCCTCCTCGCCCTCGCGGACACCGACTCCCTCTGGCTCGTCCTGGTCGCCTGCGGCGTCCTCGCCTCCGGGATCGTCATGGTCGTCTCCCAGATCACCGACCTCGCGATGGGCGGCGCGCCGGTGCAGCGGGCGGGCTCGGCGGCGTCCCTGATGGAGACCGCGGCGGAGTTCGGCGGCGCGCTCGGGATGGCGGTCCTCGGCTCGGTCGGTACGGCGATCTACCGCCACGACATGCCGGGTTCGGCCCCGGACGTGGCCCGGGAAACCCTGGGCGGTGCGCTGGCGGTCGCCGACCGGGTGCCGGGACTGGCGGCGGCGGCACGGGAGGCGTTCACCAACGGCATGCAGGGCGCGGCGATCGCGGGCGCGCTACTGCTGGCGGGGGCGGCGGCGCTGGCGGCGAGGTCGCTGAGGGGAATTTGGACCCCCTTCTCGTCGTGGTGTCTCAGACCAGGTTCACGGACCGGGCGAACGTCGCGCCGATCTCCGCCTCGACCTCGGCCAGAACCCCGGCGGGAACCGTGTCGTCCACGGTCAGCACGGCCAGCGCCTCGCCGCCCGCGACCGCGCGGGAGACCTGCATGCCGGCGATGTTGATCCCGGACTCGCCGAAGATGCGGCCCACCGTGCCGACGACGCCGGGACGGTCCTCGTAGCGCAGCACCACCATGTGGTCGGCGAGGGCGAGGTCCACGTCGTACTCGCCGACGGCGACGATCTTCTGCAGGTGCTTGGGGCCGGCCAGCGTGCCGGAGACCGAGACCTCCTCGCCGCTGCCGAGCGTGCCGCGGACGGTGACGACGTTGCGGTGGTCGGTCGCCTCCGAGCTGGTCGTCAGCCGCACCTCGACGCCGCGCTCCTGGGCGAACAGCGGGGCGTTGACGTACGACACCGTCTCGTCGACGACGTCCTCGAAGACGCCCTTGAGCGCGGACAGCTCCAGCACCTTCACGTCGTGCTGGGTGATCTCGCCGTACACCTCGACGTCGAGGCGGACCGCGACCTCGCCCGCGAGCGCGGTGAAGATGCGGCCGAGGCGCTCGGCGAGCGGCAGGCCCGGCTTGACGTCCTCGGCGATGACACCGCCCTGGACGTTCACCGCGTCCGGGACCAGCTCACCGGCGAGGGCGAGCCGCACGGACTTGGCGACGGCGATACCGGCCTTCTCCTGGGCCTCGTCGGTGGAGGCGCCGAGGTGCGGGGTGCAGACGACCTGGTCGAACTCGAACAGGGGCGAGTCGGTGCAGGGCTCCTTGGCGTACACGTCGAGGCCGGCGCCGGCGACCCGGCCCTCCTTGAGCGCCGAGTACAGCGCCTCCTCGTCGACGATCCCGCCGCGCGCGGCGTTGACGATGCGCACGCTCGGCTTGACCTTGCGCAGGGCCTCGTCGCCGATCAGGCCGAGGGTCTCGGGGGTCTTGGGGAGGTGGACGGTGATGAAGTCGGAGACCTCGAGCAGCTCGTCCAGCGACAGCACCTTGACGCCCATCTGGGCAGCGCGCGCGGGCTGGATGTAGGGGTCGTAGGCGACGACCTTCATCCCGAAGGCGGACATGCGCTGGGCGACGAGCGCGCCGATGCGGCCCAGACCCACGACACCGAGGGTCTTCTCGGCGAGCTCCACGCCCGTGTACTTGCTGCGCTTCCACTCGCCGTTCTTCAGCGCGGCGTTGGCCTGCGGGATGTGGCGGGCGGTGGCGATGAGCAGACCGCAGGCCAGCTCGGCGGCGGTCACGATGTTCGAGGTGGGGGCGTTGACGACCATCACGCCGGCCTTGGTGGCGGCGGAGACGTCGACGTTGTCCAGGCCGACGCCGGCTCGTGCGACGACCTTCAGCTTGTGCGCGGCGGCGATCGCCTCGGCGTCCACCTTGGTGGCCGAGCGGATCAGGATGGCGTCGACGTCGGCGATGGCCGGGAGCAGTTCGGCTCGGTCCGCTCCGTTGCAGTGCCGGATCTCGAAGTCCGGGCCAAGCGCGTCCACGGTGGCGGGCGACAGCTCTTCAGCGATGAGTACGACGGGTTTCGAGCTCACGTGAGTCCTCACAAGTCCAATGCGGACGGCCGTCCCGACGGCCGCAGGCGGTGGAGGGGAGCGACGCCGGGGAATGTCCGGTGCGCTCCTGCGTCGTTCGGTGCGTGCTCTCGCCGTGCCGGGCGGCGCAGGGGTGTGCCGGATACTTCTCGGGGTCGCTTAGCCGCGTGGAAGACGCACGACGCTGTGGGCCTGACGCGAATGTTGTGCGCCAGTGTAGTGGCGCGGCGAGGCTCGTCTTGCGCCTCTGCGGAAGGATCACCCGTCCGTGATGCGACGGGTTGGACAACGGGGCCGGAGCGGTGTGCTCCGGCCCCCTCGCCTGGGGCTTACGCCTCTTCGTTGACCCAGCTCATCAGCTTGCGCAGCTGCTTGCCCGTGGTCTCCAGCAGGTGCTCGGAGTCCTGCTGCTTGTACTCGTTGTACTTCTTCAGACCGCCGTGGTACTCGTCCATCCACGCCTGCGCGAAGGACCCGTCCTGGATCTCGGCCAGGACCTTCTTCATCTCCGCCTTGGTGGCGTCGGTGATGATCCGCGGACCGGTGACGTAGTCGCCCCACTCGGCCGTCTCGGAGATCGACCAGCGCATCTTCTCCAGGCCGCCCTCGTACATGAGGTCCACGATCAGCTTCAGCTCGTGCAGGCACTCGAAGTACGCGATCTCCGGCTGGTAGCCCGCCTCGGTCAGCGTCTCGAAACCGGCCTTGACCAGCGCCGTCGTGCCACCGCACAGCACGGCCTGCTCACCGAACAGGTCGGTCTCGGTCTCCTCGGTGAACGTCGTCTTGATGACACCCGCCCGGGTGCCGCCGATGCCCTTGGCGTACGACAGCGCCAGCGCGAACGCGTCGCCGGAGGCGTCCTGCTCGACCGCCGCGATACACGGAACGCCGCGGCCCTCCTCGTACTGCCGGCGCACCAGGTGGCCCGGGCCCTTCGGCGCGACCATGCACACGTCCACGCCGGCCGGGGGCTTGATGAAGCCGAAGCGGATGTTGAAGCCGTGACCGAAGAACAGCGCGTCGCCGTCGTTCAGGTTCGGGGCGATGGACTCCTCGTACACCTGCGCCTGGATCGGGTCCGGAACCAGGATCATGATGACGTCGGCCTCGGCGGCGGCCTGAGACGGCGTCACCACACGCAGGCCCTGCTCCTCGGCCTTCGCCTTGGACGTGGAGCCCTCGTGCAGACCGACACGGACGTCGACACCCGAGTCACGCAGCGACAGCGCGTGGGCGTGGCCCTGGCTGCCGTACCCGATGACCGCGACCTTGCGGCCCTGGATGATGGACAGGTCGGCGTCGGCGTCGTAGAACAGCTCGGCCACTTTGGGTTCTCTCCTTGGAGTGCTGGTGTTGCGTCCCACCGTATGACGGCGGGCGGAAGGGAGGTTTCGGGGTCTCGGTATACGGGCGGTCCCGGTGTACGGATGGCCGGAGCCGCCCGTACGGCCTCACGCGGACCGGTCGAGCGCGCGCAGCGAGCGGTCCGTGATCGAACGGGCGCCGCGGCCGATGGCGATCGTGCCGGACTGGACGAGCTCCTTGATGCCGTACGGCTCCAGCATCTTGAGCATCGCGGACAGCTTCTCGCTGCTGCCGGTGGCCTCGATGGTGACGGCCTCCGGGGAGACGTCGACGGTCTTGGCGCGGAACAGCTGGACGATCTCGACGATCTGGGAGCGCGTCTCGTTGTCGGCCTTCACCTTCACCAGAACGAGTTCGCGCTGAACGGCCTGCGAGGGTTCCAGCTCGACGATCTTCAGGACGTTGACGAGCTTGTTGAGCTGCTTCGTCACCTGCTCCAGCGGCAGGTCCTCGACACCCACGACGATGGTGATGCGGGAGATGTCGGGGTGCTCGGTGACGCCGACCGCGAGGGAGTCGATGTTGAAGCCGCGGCGCGAGAAGAGGGCGGCGATCCGGGCCAGGATGCCCGGGGTGTTCTCCACCAGGACGGAGAGCGTGTGCTTGGACATGGTCTTCTTCGTCTCTCTCGCTCAGTCGTCTTCGTTGTCGCCGAAGTCGGGGCGCACGTCCCGGGCGGCCATGATCTCGTCGTTGGAGGTGCCGGCGGCGACCATCGGCCACACCATCGCGTCCTCGTGGACGACGAAGTCGACGACGACCGGGCGGTCGTTGATGGCGTTCGCCTCCGCGATGACCTTGTCCAGGTCCTCCGGGGACTCGCAGCGCAGGCCCACGCAGCCCATGGCCTCCGACAGCTTCACGAAGTCCGGCACGCGCGTGCCGCGGGCCTCGGGGTTGACGTCGTCCGGGCCGCTGTGCAGGACGGTGTTGGAGTAGCGCTGGTTGTAGAAGAGGGTCTGCCACTGGCGGACCATCCCGAGGGCGCCGTTGTTGATGATGGCGACCTTGATCGGGATGTTGTTCAGGGCGCAGGTGGTCAGTTCCTGGTTGGTCATCTGGAAGCAGCCGTCGCCGTCGATCGCCCAGACGGTCTGCTGCGGCGCGCCGGCCTTGGCGCCCATCGCGGCCGGGACCGCGTAGCCCATCGTCCCGGCGCCGCCGGAGTTGAGCCAGGTGGCGGGCTTGTCGTAGGTGATGAAGTGCGCGGCCCACATCTGGTGCTGGCCGACGCCCGCCGCGAAGATCGTGCCCTCCGGGGCGAGTTGGCCGATGCGCTCGATGACCTGCTGCGGGGACAGGGAGCCGTCCTCGGGCTGGTCGTAGCCGAGCGGGTAGGTCTCGCGCCACCGGGACAGGTCCTTCCACCAGGCGCTGTAGTCGCCCCGGTGGCCCTCGCCGTGCTCCTTCTGCACGGCCTGGACGAGGTCGGCGATGACCTCGCGCGCGTCACCGACGATCGGCACGTCCGCGGCGCGGTTCTTGCCGATCTCCGCCGGGTCGATGTCGGCGTGGACGATCTTGGCGTACGGGGCGAAGCTGTCCAGCTTGCCGGTGACGCGGTCGTCGAAGCGGGCTCCGAGGGCGACGATCAGGTCGGCCTTCTGCAGCGCGGTGACGGCGGTGACCGCACCGTGCATGCCCGGCATTCCCACGTGCAGCGGGTGGCTGTCGGGGAACGCGCCGAGCGCCATCAGGGTGGTGG
Source organism: Streptomyces sp. 7R007 (assembly GCF_054850255.1). Taxonomy (NCBI): domain Bacteria; kingdom Bacillati; phylum Actinomycetota; class Actinomycetes; order Kitasatosporales; family Streptomycetaceae; genus Streptomyces; species Streptomyces sp. 7R007. The sequence goes on from NZ_JBTWMV010000074.1 coordinate 16,944, forward strand.
TGACGGGCGCTCCGGTGAGCTCGGCGAGGACCTTGAGCTCGGCGGTGGCGTGTGCCTTGAGGACACCGCCGCCGACGTAGAGGACGGGCCGCTTGGCGGAGGTGATGAGCTTGGCGGCCTCGCGGATCTGCTTGGCGTGCGGCTTGGTCACCGGGCGGTAGCCGGGCAGGTCCATCACCGGCGGCCAGGAGAAGGTGGTCTTCGCCTGGAGGGCGTCCTTGGCGATGTCGACCAGGACGGGGCCCGGGCGGCCGGTGGAGGCGATGTGGAACGCCTGCGCGATGACCCGCGGGATGTCCTCGGCCTTGGTGACCAGGAAGTTGTGCTTGGTGATCGGCATGGTGATGCCGACGATGTCCGCCTCCTGGAAGGCGTCCGTGCCGATCGAGGACGAGGCGACCTGGCCGGTGATCGCGACCATGGGCACCGAGTCCATGTGGGCGTCCGCGATCGGGGTGACCAGGTTGGTGGCGCCGGGGCCCGAGGTGGCCATGCAGACGCCGACCTTGCCGGTGGCCTGCGCGTAGCCGGTGGCCGCGTGGCCGGCGCCCTGCTCGTGACGGACCAGGACGTGGCGCACCCGCGTGGAGTCCATCAGCGGGTCGTACGCGGGAAGGATCGCACCGCCGGGAATGCCGAATACCGTGTCGGCCCCGACCTCCTCGAGAGAGCGGATGAGGGACTGCGCACCCGTGACGTGCTCGGGGGCGGACTGCTGTCCTCCGGATCGGGGCCGCGGCTGCGGATGGTGGGCCCCGGTGGCCTGCTCGGTCATCGGCATTCTCTTCTCGATGCTGAGGGTTTTTGCGAGGTTTGTGCGGTGTTCGGCTGCTGCACGACACGTGCCTGTGCAACAAAAAACCCCTCGTGCCGTAAGGCAAGCGAGGGGAGCGCGCCGGGTGGAGGTCGCTGAGCGGTGGTGGGCTCAGCGTCAGCCGACGCGCTGTCCAAGTACGAGAATTCGGGTGCGCATGGCACTGACCCTCCCCCCGACGCGCACCACGTGTCAAGTGGGTGGGACGGGAGTCTCATTATGTGAGCGCAGGGTTGTTCCGCCCCCGAGCACCGCGGTGACACCTCCTGTGTACCTCTTGGCGCCGCCGCCCGCGAAGGCGGGCTCGATCGGCCCGTGCGGCACCGGGTAATGGCCGGATCCGAGCGCTCTGCGCAGCCGGTACTCGTCCAGCGGGCCGGAGAACGCCATGCCCTGGCCGTGGGTGCAGCCCATCGCGCGCAGGGCGACGACCTGCTCGGGCAGGTCCACGCCGTCGGCCACGGACTGCAGTCCGAGGTCGGTCGCGATCCTGAGCAGCCCGCTGGTGATCTTGTGCAGCCGCGCGGACTCGACGACGCCCTCGACCAGGCTGCGGTCGAGCTTCAGCACGTCGACGGGGAGTCTGCGCAGCGCGGTGATCGCCGCGTAGCCGCTGCCGAAGCCGTCCAGCGCGATCCGTACGCCGAGCCGGCGCAGCGCGGACAGCCGCCGCTCCAGCTCGTCGAGACTGACCCGGGGGTCGGTCTCGGACAGCTCGATCACCAGGGATCCGGAGGGCAGTCCGTGCCGGGTCAGCAGGGCCTCGATCGAGCCGAGCGGCATCGAGCGGTCCAGCAGGCGCCGGGCGCTCATGCGCACCGCCACGGGCACGGCCAGGCCGGTCGCGGTGCGCTCGGCGGCCTGCTCGACGGCCTCCTCCAGCAGCCAGCGGCCCAGCTCGGCGGTCTTGTCGCTGTCCTCGGCGACGCGCAGGAACTCGGCCGGGGTGAACAGCACCCCCTGGGACGAGCGCCAGCGCGCCTGCGCCTCGACCGATGTGATCCGGCCGTCCTCCAGGCGGACCACGGGCTGGTGCAGCAGCGTGAACTCGCCGTCGTGCAGCGCCGCGCGCAGCCGGGTGGCGAGCTCCGCCTTGCGTACGACGTCCTGCTGCATCTGGGGTGCGTACAGCTCGACGCGCCCCTTGCCGCCCGCCTTGGCGCGGTACATGGCCAGGTCGGCGTTGCGCAGCAGCTCGCCCGCGCCGAGGCCGGCCTCGGCGAAGGCGACGCCGATGGAGGCGGCCACCCGGACATCGTTGCCGTCGATGAGGTAGGGCTGCGAGAGCGTGACCCTGAGGCGGTCGGCGAGCTCCAGGATGTGACGTTCGCGCGCGGTACGGTCGCGGGCACCGTCGCCGACGATCAGGGCCGCGAACTCGTCGCCGCCCAGCCGGGCCGCGGTGTCGCCCTGCCGGACCGCGTCCTGGAGTCTGCGGGCGGCCTGGACGAGCAGTTCGTCCCCGGCCTGGTGCCCGATCGTGTCGTTGACGGCCTTGAAGCCGTCGAGGTCGATGAAGAGCACGGCCGTACCACGCAGGTGGGCGCCGCGGTCGGAGGCGCGGCGACCGGACAGGGCCTGCTGGACGCGCCGGGTGAACAGGGCGCGGTTGGGCAGGTCGGTGAGCGGGTCGTGCTCGGCGTTGTGCTGCAACTGCGCTTGCAGGCGCACTCTTTCGGTCACGTCCCGGCTGTTGAAGATGAGGCCGCCGTGATGGCGGTTGACGGTGGACTCGACGTTGAGCCAGCCGCCGTCGCCCGACCGGAAGCGGCACTCGATGCGGGTGGTGGGTTCTTCCTGGGGGCTGGCGGCGAGGAAGCGGCGCACCTCGTGCACCACGCAGCCCAGGTCCTCCGGGTGGATGAGATCGGCCAGTTCGGTCCCCACCAGGTCCTCCGCCGGGCGTCCGTAGACACCGGCGGCGGCCGGGGAGACGTAGCGCAGGACGCCGCTGGGCGCGGCGATCATGATGACGTCGCTGGAGCCCTGCACCAGGGAGCGGAAGTGGTTCTCCTTCTGCGCCAGTTCCTGGGTGAGGGCGATGTTGTCGAGCAGCATGATGCCCTGGCGCACCACGAGGGCGAGCACGACCGTGCCGCCGGTGATGAGCACGACGCGGCTGACGTGGCTGCCGTTGAGCACGTTGTAGAGGATGCCCAGCGTGCAGACGGCGGCGGCGAGGTAGGGCGTGAGGGCGGCCAGGGAGCCGGCGATGGGCCGGGTGGCCGGATACCGGCCGTGATCACCCCCCTGGGGTGGTGCGTGGTGGGGGTGGGTGGTGCCGCGCCGGCCGGGCAGGTGCTCGTGCACCACGCGCGTGTGCCCGTCGCCCTCCGCGGCCGGCCGCCCCGGCCGGGGCGCGGCCCAGGGGGCGTACGCCAGCAGCAGGGAGCCGGCGAACCAGCCCGCGTCGAGCAGCTGGCCCGAGTGGTAACTGCCCTGTAGCAGCGGCGAGCTGAACAGGGCGTCGCACATGACCGTCAGGGCCAGCCCGCCGATGGCGGTGTTGACCGCCGCGCGGTTGGCCGCCGAGCGCCGGAAGTGCAGCACCAGCACCACGCTGACCAGGGCGATGTCCAGCAGCGGGTACGCCAGCAGCAGCGCGGTGCGGGCGACGCCGGGCCCGTCGGACTCGGCCGTCTTGGCGAGCGCGAGGCTCCAGGACAGCGTGAGCAGCGAGCCGCCGATCAGCCAGGTGTCCAGCGCCAGGCAGACCCAGCCGGCCTTGCTCACCGGCCGCTTGGCGAGCACGAGCAGTCCCACGATGGCGGGCGGCGCGAAGCCGACGAAGAACAGGTTGGCGTAGCTGGGCGTGGGCACGTCCTCGCCCAGCACGACCTCGTACCATCCCCACACGCCGTTGCCCATGGCCGCCATCGCCGAGGAGAGGGCGAACAGCAGCCAGGCGGAGCGGAAGCGGACGCTGCGGCTGTGGGCGTAGAGGAAGCAGGACACGGCGGCGGTGGCCGCGGCTGCGCTCAACCCGAAGTCGCCCATGATGTCGGCCAGTTGGCTCGATCCCCAGCCGATCGCGGAACCGACGGCGTATCCCGCGCAGACCAGGGCCAGGACGAGCTGGTGGACCAGGCTGTTGCCGCCACCGTCACCGCCGCCGGCCGGCGGGCGGGACAGCAGCGGCCCCGGCGAAGGCTGCGCCCGCAGCGCTCCGTCGAAAGCCGTCACGGGAGGCGGCGGCGAGGTCACCGGGGCCTCCCGGTCCGCGTCGCTCCCGGGTCCCGAGGGTCCCGGTGCGCTGGGTGCGCGTGCTTCCTGCGGCTGCTGTGCCGGCGGTGGTGGTGGCTGTGACGGCAGCCGTGGCCGGCGTGGTGACCGCGTCTGCGCGCGGCCGTACGCCAGGGTCGCCGCCGGCGGCCCCGCCGCGTCGGATCGTTCGTCCATAGGCCGTGCATCGCCCGTCGCCCCCCTCACAGTCTGAAATGTCCATCCCCGGCGCCGAACGGTGCGCGGCGCAGCCCCTGCTCGGGACGATACACCAGTCTCGTCACTCAGGGACATAGTTCCTCTACGCTCCGTGACGACCAGCATGGATGCGGGCACGCACCGCATCGGTGAGGTTGCGGAGGGTACCGGAAACGGATTGCGCGCCTGTTGCGCCGGTCTCGCGCCTACACGCCGGTTGTACCTGTCGTATCGGTTGTGCCTGTCGTAAGGATCACGTTGCCGAGCGGCTCCTGGTTCACGAAACGTGTCAGCTGGTTCACGAGGAGTCGCTTCGCCCGGGGCAGGAAGGCGGAGGTGGGCCCTCCGACGTGGGGGCTGATGAGGACGCCGGGCGCCCGCCACAAGGGGTGTTCGCGGGGCAGCGGTTCGGGGTCGGTGACGTCGAGGGCGGCCATGATGCGGCCGCTCTCCACCTCGGCGAGCAGGGCCTTGGTGTCGACGACGGGACCGCGGGCGACGTTGACGAGGAGCGCGCCGTCCTTCATCCGGGCGAGGAAGTCGGCGCCGGCCAGGCCGCGGGTGGACTCGGTGAGCGGGGTGACGAGGACGACGACGTCCGCCTCGGGCAGCAGCCGGGGCAGGTCGGCGAGCGGGTGCACGGGACCGCGCTCCGTGGTGCGCGCCGAGCGCGCGACGCGCACCACCCGCGCGACCTCGAACGGAACGAGCCGGTCCTCGATCGCGGATCCGATCGAGCCGTACCCCACGATGAGCACGTTCTTGTCGGCGAGCGCGGGCCGGAACCCGCCGAGCCACTCCCCGCGCTCCTGGGCGCGCACGAAGTCCGGGACGCCGCGCAGTGAGGCGAGCGTCAGGGTGAGCGCGAGCTCGGCGGTGCTCGCCTCGTGCACCCCGCGCGCGTTGCACACCCGTACGCCCGCGGGCAGGTGCCGCAGACCGGGCTCGATGTTGTCGATGCCGGCCGACAGCGTCTGCACGACCCGGACCGAGCGGAGTTCGGGCAGCGGCCGCACGGCGACGGCGACGGGCTTCATGTAGGGGACGACGTAGTACACGCAGTCGGCGGGGTCCGCGGGATAGTCCTGCTCCCCGTTCCAGTAACGGTAGTCCGGGCCCTCGGGGAGGCCCTCGATCTCGTCCGGCGGGAGGGGAAGCCACACGTCAGCAGTCATGTCAGGAGGCTATGTCAGGCTCGTCGGGGCGCAGAGGTTAGGTTGGGAGCCGGGAAAGGGAGGTTCACAGCCAGGTGGAGCGCAGGACGATCGGCGCGGGGGCGCTCGTGGTGGGGGCCGTGGGCCTCGGGTGCATGCCGATGAGCTGGGCGTACAGCGCCTCGCGGCAGCGGGGTGAGGAGTCGCTCAGGGCGGTGCACCGGGCGCTGGACCTGGGCTCGACGCTGCTGGACACGGCCGACATGTACGGCCCGTTCACCAACGAGCTGCTCCTGGGGCGGGTGTTGAAGGAGCGCCGGCAGGACGCGTTCGTGTCGACGAAGGTCGGCCTGCTGGTCGGCGAGCAGCACATCGTCGCCAACGGCCGCCCCGGCTATGTGAAGCGGGCCTGCGACGCCTCGCTCAGACGCCTGCAGACGGACGTCATCGACCTGTACCAGCTGCACCGGGAGGACCCCGAGGTGCCGGTCGAGGAGACGTGGGGCGCGATGGCCGAGCTCGTCCGGGCGGGGAAGGTGCGGGCGCTCGGGCTGTGCGCGGTGGGCGCCCGCGGCGGCCGCCGGTCCGGCACCCGGCTGCACGACGGCACGCTGCGGCAACTGCGCCGGCTGCAGCAGGTGTTCCCGGTCAGCGCGGTCGAGGCCGAGCTGTCGGTGTGGTCGCCGGAAGCGCTGGAGTCGCTGCTGCCGTGGTGCGAGGCGCGCGGGATCGGCTTCCTCGCCGCGATGCCGCTGGGCAACGGCTTCCTGACCGGCACCCTCACCCCGGGCGAGGGTTTCGAACCGGACGACGTGCGCGCCCGCCACCCCCGCTTCACCGCCGAGATGATGGCGGCCAACCAGCCGATAGTGGCCGGACTGCGCCGTGTCGCGGCCCGGTACGGCGAGGACGTCACCGCCGCCCAGGTGGCGCTGGCGTGGGTGCTCGCGCAGGGCCGGCACGTGGTGGCGGTGCCGGGCACCAAGCGGGAGCGGTGGGCGGCCGAGAACGCGGCGGCGGCCGGTCTGCGGCTGACGCCTGAGGACCTCGCGGAGGTGGCGGGGCTGCCGTCCGCGCAGGGTTCCTGGGACTGAGGCGCCGGCCGGCGCATCGGGTGCGGGTGATCGGGAACCTGGGAGGCGCGAGCGGTGTAAGACAGGTAGCGGGTGAGCACCCGCTGCCGGACCGCCGCTTCGAAGGGACCAAGATCGTGGATCGACGAGCTGTGCCGGCCGTACTGGCCGCGACCGCCCTCCTGCTCACGGCCGGCTGTTCCTCGGGCGGCGGCTCGGACTCCTCGGGCGGCTCCGCGTCCGGCGGCGCGTCGAGTGGTACGGCGTCGGCGTCGTCCCCCTCCCGCCAGGCCGCCGACCAGGTCCCGCCCGCCAAGGGCTCGGTGAAGGTGCTGCGCACGGTCGCGACGGGCCTGAACACGCCGTGGGGTGTGGCCCCGCTGCCCGACGGCGCGCTGCTGGTCGCCTCGCGCGACCAGGGCACGATCACCCGGGTCGACGAGAAGACGGGGAGGAAGACCGAGCTCGGCAAGGTCTCCGGCGTCTCCCCGGCCGGCGAGGGCGGCCTCCTGGGCATCGCCCTCTCCCCGGACTACGCCTCGGACCACATGGTCTACGCGTACTTCACCTCGGCCTCGGACAACCGCATCGTGCGCATGCTGTACGACGCGAAGAAGCCGTCCGGCGAACAGCTCGGCGCTCCGGACACCATCTTCAAGGGCATCCCCAAGGGCTACATCCACAACGGCGGCCGGATCGCCTTCGGCCCGGACGGAATGCTGTACGCGGGCACGGGCGAGAGCGGCAACCGCGGGCTCGCCCAGAACCGCGAGTCCCTCGGCGGCAAGATCCTGCGCCTGACCCCCGAGGGCGACCCGGCCCCCGGCAACCCCTTCCCCGACTCGCCGGTGTACTCGTACGGCCACCGCAACGTCCAGGGCCTGGCCTGGGACGCGAAACAGCGCCTGTTCGCCTCGGAGTTCGGCCAGGACACGTGGGACGAGCTGAACGCGATCAAGCCGGGCGGCAACTACGGCTGGCCGGACGCGGAGGGCAGGTCCTCCGACCCGGCGTACCACAACCCCATAGCCCAGTGGCACACGGACGACGCCTCCCCCAGCGGCATCGCCTTCGTCGACGGCGTGATCTGGATGGCCGGCCTGAAGGGTCAGCGCCTGTGGCGCGTCCCCCTGGACGGCACCAGGGCTTCGGCGGCCCCCCAGTCCTTCCTCAAGGGCGAGTACGGCCGGCTGCGCACGGTCGTCGCGGCCGGCGGCGACCGGATATGGCTGACGACCAGCAACACGGACGGCCGCGGCGACGCCAAGAGCGGTGACGACCGGATTCTGGAGCTGGAGGTGAAGTGACGCGGGCGGGCGCCGGTCAGCCGGTGGCCAGCCGCTCCTCCTCACCGGCCGGGAACAGGCCCAGCCGGTGGGCCATCGCCGCCGCTTCTCCCCGGCCCGAGACGCCCAGCTTGCCGAGGATGTTGGAGACGTGGACGCTGGCCGTCTTCGGCGAGATGAAGAGGGCCTCGGCTATCTGGCGGTTGGTGCGGCCGGCGGAGACCAGGCGCAGGACGTCGCGTTCGCGGCTGGTGAGGCCGAGGGACTCCTCGGGGGAGCGTCGTTGCGGGGTGCGGTCGAGGGGAAGGCGGGCGCGCTGGGCGAGGAGGGCGACCGCGTCGGCGAGGGGGCGGGCGCCGAGGTGGTCGGCGACGGCCCGGGCGAGGCGGAGCAGTTCCGTGGCCCGGTCGCGTTCGTCGTCGCCGCCGACGGCCAGGAGCGCCTCGGCCAGGCGGTGGCGGGCGCGGGCGAGGTCGTAGGGGCGGTCCAGGGCCTCGAAGGCGGTGACCACGTCCGACCAGGTCCCGACGGTGTCGCGGCCCTCGGCGCGCTGGAGTTCGGCACGGACCCACTGCTCGTGGGCGAGCCACAGGGGCGCTTCCGTGGTGATGCTCTTCGCGGCCAGGCGGATGCGGTCGAGGGCCTCGGCCCGGCCGTCGGCCGCGGCGGGCAGGGCGCGGGCGTCGGCCTCGGCGGTGGCGGCGGCCAGCAGCAGGGGCCAGGCGTAGCGCTGGGTGCCGGGCGGGAAGCCGGCGGCCACGACGCGGTCGAGTTCGGCGCGGACGTCCAGGAGGCGGCCCTCGCCGGCGGCCACGCCGATGGCGATGCGGGCCAGCGGGAGCGACTGCTGGGGCATCGGGTCGTGGACGCCGAGGTAGCCGCGGGCGTCCGCGAGCCGGCGGGCGGCCTCGGGCAGGTCGCCGCGGCTGAGGGCGAGGTGGGCCAGGCAGTAGGCGCCGCCGGCCTGGGGCTTGGCGTTGTGGCCGACGCGCAGGGCGTTCGCCGCGGCGTCGGCGGCCTCGTCCCAGCGCCCCAGGAAGTACAGCGCCTTGGAGAGGTTGGCCCACACCCACGCCTCCGAGTCCAGCAGGCCGAACCTCCTGGTGAAGGCGATGCCCTCCTCCAGGATCGGCACGGCCTCGGCGGTGCGGCCGACCCCCTCCAGCTCGGAGGGCAGGTTGATGTGGGCGCGGCCGGCGACGTAGGTGACGCCTTCCGCCAGGGCGCGCTCCTTGACCTCGTACATCTCCGCGAGGCCGGACTCCACGGACCCCGAGTCGACCATGAGACCGCCGAGGGTGAGGCGGGCGTTCAGCTCGATCTCGCGGGCGCCGACCATGCGCGCGTACTCCACGGCCCGCTCGGCGGCGAGCAGGGCGTCGGGACCCGGTTCGCGCAGCATCGACCAGTTGGCGACGGTGGAGAGCACCTCGGCGTGCACGGCGGACGGCGGCAGACCGCGTACCAGGTCCTGGGCGGTGGCCAGTTCGCGCCAGCCGTCGCCGCGGGCCAGGGCCTGCACCAGGCGGGAGCGCTGGATCCAGAACCAGGCGGCGCGCAGGGGGTCGTCCTCGTCCTCCAGCAGGTGCAGCGCGCGCTTGGTGATCTTCAGGGCGCGTTCCCGCTCCCCGCACAGCCGGCCGGCGACGGCGGCCTCGGCCATGAGGTCGAGGTACTGCACGGGCGTGGCCTCGGGGTCGCAGCCGCAGGGGTCGTAGACGTCGCAGTAGTCGGCGAGGCGCAGGGCGGCCCGGACCTCCTCGGGGGCGGTGTCCCACAGCTCCATCGCCCGCTCCAGCAGCCGCAGTTGCTCGCTGTAGGCGTGCCGGCAGCGGGCGGCCACGGCGGCGTCGAGGACGGCGGGCAGGGCCTTGGCGGCGTCGTGGGCGTGGTACCAGTAGCTGGCCAGGCGCATCACGCGCTCGTCGGCGGGGACCAGGCTCGGGTCGGCCTCCAGGGCCTCGGCGTAGCGGCGGTTGAGGCGGGAGCGCTCACCCGGCAGCAGGTCGTCGCCGACGGCCTCGCGGACCAGGGAGTGGCGGAAGCGGTAGCCGTCGCCGGTGGGCGTGGCGAGCAGGATGTTGGCGTTCACGGCGGCCCGCAGCGCCTCGATGAGGTCGTCCTCGGCGAGGGAGGCGACGGCGGCCAGCAGCCGGTACTCGACGGTGGAGCCGCCCTCGGCGACGATCCGGGCGACCCGCTGGGCGCTTTCGGGCAGCCCCTCGACGCGGACCAGGAGCAGGTCGCGCAGGGAGTCGGTGAGGCCGGTGCCGCAGCCCTCGGAGGCGCAGACGGCGAGTTCCTCGACGAAGAAGGCGTTGCCGTCGGAGCGGGCGAAGATCTCGTCGACCTGGTCGGGGTCGGGTTCGGCGGCGAGGATGCCGGCGATCTGGCGGCCCACCTCCTCGCGGTTGAAGCGGCTCAGCTCGATGCGCTGGACGGTGCGCACGCGGTCGAGTTCGGCGAGCAGGGGGCGCAGCGGATGGCGGCGGTGGATGTCGTCGGCGCGGTAGGTGGCGAGGACGACCAGGCGGCCGGTGCGCAGGGTGCGGAAGAGGTAGGCCAGCAGGTGGCGGGTGGAGGCGTCGGCCCAGTGCAGGTCCTCCAGGGCGACGACGACGGTGCGGTCGGCGGCGACGCGTTCCAGGAGGCGGGCGGTGAGTTCGAAGAGGCGGGCCATGCCCTCCTCGTCGTGCCGCCGTCCGGGAGTGGTCTCGCAGACCTCGGGCAGCAGCCGGGCCAGTTCCTCCTCCTGGCCGGCGGCGGCCGCGGCGACCTCGTCGGGCAGTTCGCGGCGCAGGGCGCGCAGGGCGGTGGAGAAGGGGGCGAAGGGCAGGCCGTCGGCGCCGATCTCGACGCAGCCGCCGAGGGCGACGACGGCACCCGCGCGGCAGGCGGCGGTGGCGAACTCCTCCACCAGCCGGGTCTTGCCGACGCCGGCCTCCCCGCCGATCAGCAGCGCCTGCGGGTGGCCCGCGGCGGCCTGGGCGAGGGCGTCGTTCAGCGTGCCGAGCTCCTCGGCTCGGCCGACGAACACCGGACTGACGGACCTGGTTTCCACGAGA
>NZ_JBTWMV010000075.1:0-27620 GCF_054850255.1 Streptomyces sp. 7R007
CGGGTTGGACGACATCGACGCGCGCGTACTGTGTTCCGTCCCCGCGCAGCACCTGGGTCAGTGACCAGTCCACGTGCGGGGCGAGGGCGTGCTCGCAGGCGGCGATGCGGGCGGCGAACACGGGGGAGTCGTCGAGGAGTTGGGCGCCCATGCCGGCCCACTGCGAGCCCTGGCCGGGAAAGACCAGTACCGGGCCGGGGCCGGCCGCTCCGACCTGCCCCTTCACCACGTCGGGGTGTGGGGCTCCCTGCGCCAGCGCCTCCAAAGCCGCCGCCGGGTCCTGACCGAGGATCACCGCACGGTGCTCGAAGGCCGGCCGGGTCGTGATCAGCGACCAGCCGACCTCCGCCATCGACGGCCCTTCGTCCGCCAGTTCGCGCAGCCGGCCGGCCTGCGCCCGCAGGGCCGCGTCGCTGCGTGCCGACACCACCCACGGCACCGGACGCGCAGGCTGGACCGCCGGCTCGACCGCCGGCGCGGGCTCCACCTCGGGCGCTTCCTCGACGATCAGGTGCGCGTTCGTGCCGGAGAAGCCGAACGACGACACGCCCGCCCGGCGCGGTCGGCCGGTGCGCGGCCACTCCCTCGCCCGGGTCAGCAGCCGTACCGCGCCGGCGGACCAGTCCACGTGCGGGGTGGGTTCGTCGATGTGCAGTGAGGCGGGAAGGACTTCGTGCCGCAGGGCCAGCACCATTTTGATGACCCCGGCGACACCGGCGGTCATCTGCGTGTGCCCGATGTTGGACTTGACCGAGCCGAGCCACAGCGGCCGGTCGCCGGGGCGGTTGCGTCCGTAGGTGGCCAGCAGGGCCTGCGCTTCGATGGGGTCGCCCAGGGTGGTGCCCGTGCCGTGCGCCTCCACGGCGTCCACCTCGGACGCGGACAGGCGGGCGTTGGCCAGCGCCTGCCGGATCACCCGCTGCTGGGAGGGGCCGTTGGGCGCGGTGAGCCCGTTGCTGGCGCCGTCCTGGTTGACCGCCGAGCCCCGGATCACCGCCAGCACCCGCCGGCCGTTGCGCAGCGCGTCCGGCAGACGCTCCAGGAGCAGCACCCCGGCGCCCTCGGCCAGCGTCATTCCGTCGGCACCGGCCGAGAACGGCTTGGAGCGGCCGTCGGGTGCCAGTGCCCGCATCTCGCTGAAGCCGATGAGGGCGGCCGGCGACGACATGACGTGCACGCCTCCGGCGAGGGCCAGCGCCGACTCGCGCCGCCGCAGCGACTCGCAGGCGAGGTGGACGGCGACCAGGGAGGACGAGCACGCGGTGGCGATCGTCAGCGCGGGGCCCTCCAGGCCGAGCGCGTAGGAGACGCGGCCGGACGTCACGCTGGCGGCGTTGCCGATGGTGAAGTAGCCCGCCGAGCCCTGGGGAACCTCCGCGTCGCTCAGGCAGTAGTCGAGGCCGTCACACCCGAGGAACACGCCGACCGGCGCGGACCGCAGCGATCGGGGGTCGATGCCGGCGCGTTCGACGGCCTCCCAGGAGGTCTCCAGGGCGAGCCGCTGCTGCGGGGCCATGCCGAGGGCCTCGGCCGGGCCGATCCCGAAGAAGGGGGCGTCGAACTCCCCGGCGCCGTGCACGAAGCCGCCCGCGCGGACGTACGTGGTGCCCGGATGCTCCGGGTCCGGGTGGTAGAGCGCGTCCAGGTCCCAGCCGCGGTCGCCGGGCAGGGCGGTGATCGCGTCCCGGCCCTGCGCCACCATCTCCCACAGGTCCTCGGGGCAGTGGACGTCGCCGGGCAGGCGGCAGGCCATGCCGACGATCGCGACCGGCTCCTGCGCGGCCGACTCGGCGTCCCTGAGGCGGCGTTGGGTCCGGCGCAGGTCGGCGGTGACGCGCTTGAGGTAGTCCAGGAGTTTCGCTTCGTTGTCGGCCATCTGCGGGGCAACCGCTCCTCTCCGCGTCCTGTCCGAGGCCCTGGCCCGGTCGGCTCGGCCGGAGAGCGCCTGGCGGCAGCCTCGCCAGGACCGCTAAAGCACCCCTAACCCTGGCCCGCGCCGCACGCCCGGCCACTTCCGTCCCTGGTGGCTTTAGCGCCCGGTAAGCGTGCGGCCGAACGATGGCCGCATGGACGCCCCCATCGCGTTTCCCCGCCAGGCCCGCCCCGGGCCGTTCGATCCGCCGGAGGTGCTCGGTGTCCTGCGGGAGAAGGCGCCGCTGATTCCGATGAGGTTCGCCGACGGTCACGTGGGCTGGTTCGTCACGGGGTACTCGGCCGTCCGGTCCATCCTGAGCGACCCCCGCTTCAGCGCCCGGCCCGAGCGTCACCACCTGGTGGTGGACCTTCCCATGGCCAAGGCGTTCGCCGGCAGGCTGAACATGAGCGTGTCCGGCATGTTCCACCTGCAGGATCCGCCCGAGCACACGCGCTACCGGCGCGTACTGGCCGCGGAGTTCACGCTGCAGCGGATGAAGAGGCTCGAACCGAAGATCGTGGAGATCACGCGGACGTGTCTGGACGCGATGGAGAAGTCGGGGCCGCCCGCCGACCTGGTGGAGGAGTTCGCCTTCCCCGTGCCCTCCCTGGTCATCTGCGAACTGCTGGGCATCGCGCACGACGATCGCGAGAGCTTCCGCTGGGCGGTCGCCACCATGTCCCACTGGGGCAGCAGCGCCGAGGAGACGCGGCGCGCCCTGGACACGGTGCTGGGGTTCTTCCCGCCGCTGATCCGCCGCAAGCGCGAGGAGCCCGGTGACGACCTGCTCAGCAGGCTGATCGAGACCAGCGACCTGACCGACGAGGAACTGGCCACCATCGGCTACATCCTGTTCGCGGGCGGGTTCGAGACGACGGCGAACATGCTGGCGCTGGGGACCTTCGCCCTGCTGGAACACCCCGGCCAGAAGGAACTGCTGCGCCGCGACCCGGGGTTGGTGGTCAACGCTGTCGAGGAGCTGCTGCGCTACCTGACCATCGGCCACATCGGTCCACAGCGGGCGGCGACCGAGGACGTCGAGATCGAGGGCGTGCTGATCCGCAAGGGCCAGGCGGTCATGATGTCGCTGCCCGCCGCCAACCGCGACCCCGCGCACTTCGGGGACCCGGAGACCCTCGACATCACCCAGCCCGCGGGCGGCCATGTCGCCTTCGGCCACGGCGTGCACGGATGCCTCGGCCAGCAGCTCGCCCGCCTGGAGATGCGCGTCGCCTACCCCGCGCTGCTCGACCGGTTCCCCGGCCTGCGCCTGGCAGTGCCGCCCGAAGAGGTCCCGGTCAAACAGGACACCATGGCCTACGGCGTCCACAGCCTTCCGGTCGCATGGTGATCCCGTGCCCCCCCGTGACCACCCCGACGCAACGACCACGAAGGAGCCAACCGGTGCCCAACCATTCGCCCTCGCCGGCGAGGACAACCCAGATGGCCGGTGAGCAGGTCCTCGCCGCCGGCAGGAAACCAGGCGCGCGGTGACGGAGACACCGATCGCGTTTCCCCGCCAGGAGCGTCCCGGGCCGTTCGATCCGCCGGAGGTGCTCGGGACCCTGCGGGAGAAGGCGCCGCTGATCCCCATGAGGTTCGCCGACGGTCACGTGGGCTGGTTCGTCACGGGCTACTCGGCCGTCCGGTCCATCCTCGGCGACCCGCGCTTCAGCGTCCGGCCGGAGCGCCAGCACCCGGCGGTGGACCTCCCCATGACCCGGGCACTCATCGGCAAGATGAACTCCTCCGGCATGTTCCTGATCCTGGATCCGCCCGAGCACACGCGCTACCGGCGGGCGCTGGCCGCGGAGTTCACGCTGCAGCGGATGAAGAGGCTCGAACCGAAGATCGCGGAGATCACGCGGACGTGTCTGGACGCGATGGAGAAGTCGGGGCCGCCCGCCGACCTCGTGAGGGAGTTCGCCTTCCCCGTGCCCTCCCTGGTCATCTGCGAACTGCTCGGCATCCCGCCCGCCGACCGGCTGAGCTTCCAGCAGGCCTCGGCCACCCTGTTCTCCCGCAGCAGCGGCATCGCGGAGACACGGCACGCCCTGGACACCGTGCAGGGCTTCTTCCCGCCGCTGCTCCGCCGCAAGCGCGAGGAGCCCGGTGACGACCTGCTCAGCAGGCTGATCGAGAACAGCGACCTGACCGACGAGGAACTGGCCACCATCGGCTACATGTTGTTCGCGGGCGGCTTCGAGACGACGGCGAACATGCTGGCGCTCGGCACCTTCGCGCTGCTGCAACACCCCGGCCAGAAGGAGCTGCTGGACCGCGATCCCACCCTGGTCGGCAACGCCGTCGAGGAGCTGCTGCGCTATCTGACGGTCGGTCACATCGGTCCGCAGCGGGCGGCGACCGAGGACGTCGAGATCGAGGGCGTGCTGATCCGCAAGGGCCAGGCGGTCATGATGTCGCTGCCCGCCGCCAACCGCGACCCCGCGCAGTTCGCCGCACCCGAGAACCTCGACATCACCCAGCCCGCCCGCGGTCATCTCGCCTTCGGCCACGGCGTGCACGGATGCCTGGGCGCACAACTCGCCCGCGCGGAGATGCGCATCGCCTACCCGGCTCTGCTCGACCGCTTCCCCGGCCTGCGCCTGGCGGTGCCGCCCGAAGAGGTCCCCGTCAAACAGGACGCGTTCGTCTACGGCGTCCACAGTCTGCCGGTCGCGTGGTGAGCACGCGGCCACCACGACGCAACGAGTTCCCAGGGAGCCGAACGATGGCCAATGAGCCGCCCTCCTCGCTGGAAAGCCGGATCGTCGGCTACTACGACGGAATCCGCGGCGTCGCCTATCCGACCCGGCGGACCAGGTACCTGAACTTCGGGTACTGGGACCCGGACTGCGACGACCTCGACGACGCCTGCGAACGGCTCGCCGACCTGCTGGCCGACGCGGCGGGGATGCGGGAGGGCGACCGGGTCCTGGACGCCGGATTCGGTTACGCCGACCAGGACATGCACTGGCTCCAGACCAGGAAGCCCGAACTGATCGCCGGCCTGAACATCACCACCGCGCAGGTCGAGACCGCCCGCGAACGGGCGCGGGAACGGGGTCTGGCGGACCGGCTCGACCTGCGGATCGGCTCCGCGACCGACATGCCCTTCGCGGCCGGCACCTTCGACCGGGTCGTCGCCCTCGAATCCGCGTTCCACTTCGACACCCGCCAGGACTTCTTCCGCGAGGCGTTCCGCGTCCTGCGCCCGGGCGGCCGGCTGGCCGTCGCCGACGTCGTCCCGCTCGGCGGCCGGCGCGAGGAGCGCGTCCGCGAACTGCACGCCGTGTGGGGCGCGTTCGTGCCGACCGAGAACCTGTACGACCGCCACGCCTACGCCGGCCGGCTGCGCGAGGCGGGATTCGCCGACATCGACATCCGGGACATCACCGGCAACGTCTACCGGCCGGTGCTCGACCATCTCCGGCGGCGCATGCGGGAGTCGGGCGACCTGCAGATGTCCGAGGACGTTCTCGGCTGGGGAATGGCGCAGTACCTGACGCACACCGAGTACGTGATTGCCTCCGCCGCGAAACCGGTCGACCCGGAGTGACCCGGATGGCCGAAAAGGAGTGAAGCGATGACCGAGCGTGAGATGTCCCCGGTGGAGCACCGGGTCCGTACCTACTACACCACCCCCGTGCCCTCGAGCCATCCGACCGAGCGGACCAGGTACATCAACTACGGCTACTGGGGCCCGGGTTGCGACAACCTGGACGACGCCTGCGACGCGATGGCCGACGTGCTCGCCGACGCGGTGGGGATGCAGGAGGGCGACCGGGTCCTCGACGCCGGCTTCGGGTTCGCCGACCAGGACATGCACTGGATCGAGACGAGGAAGCCGGAGCTCATCGCCGGCCTGAACATCACCCCGTCGCAGGTGGAGACCGCCACCGAGCGGGCCCGGGAACGGGGTCTGGCGGACCGGCTGGACCTGCGGGTCGCCTCGGCGACCGACATGCCGTTCGAGGCGGGCACCTTCGACCGGGTCGTGGCCCTGGAGTCGGCCTTCCTGTTCGACACCCGGCAGGACTTCTTCCGCGAGGCGTTCCGCGTGCTGCGTCCCGGCGGTGTCATCGCCACCGCCGACGTCATCCTGCGGCCCGGAAGGCGGGAGGAGCGCATCCGCGATCTGGCCCCGTGGAACAGCTACATACCGGTCGACAACTGGTACGACCGGGACGGCTATGCAGCGCGGCTGGCCGAAGCGGGATTCGTCGACATCGAGATCCGGGACATCACCGACCACGTCTACGAACCGCTGCGCGATTACCACCGCAAGCGGCTGCGGGAGTCGAGCGAGCCGTACATGTCGGAGAAATCGCTCGACGAGGGCAGCAAGTACACCGCCCACCAGGAATACGTGATCGTCTCCGCCAGGAAACCGGTCAACCCGAAGGACGAGGCGGTACTCAGGGACCCTTTTGCCGTTTACTCGAAAATCCGTGAACAGGTCTCCATGATCCGCGCCGCGATGCCGGGCGTGGAACCGTTCTGGATCGTCACCCGTTACGCGGACGTCAAAATGGTCCTGGCCGATTCCCGGTTCGTGATCCACGGGGCCAACGTGCCGGGCATGGCGGACACCGCGAACCGTATCGACCAGGTGCAGCTGGCCAGCGGGATCTCCCCGGAGTACGTGGAGTACTCGCAGGCCAGCATGCTCAGCCTGGACGGCGAGGACCACCGCAGGTTGCGCACGCTCGTGTCCCGGGCGTTCACCCCGAACCGGGTCGCCAAACTGCGGCCCCGGGTCGAGGAGATCACCGAACGCCTGCTGGACCGCCTGCCGGCGCTGGCCAAGGACGGTGTCGTCGACCTGAGCCGGCACCTCGCCACGCCGCTGCCGATCACCGTGATCGCCGAGCTGGTCGGCGTACCGGAGGAGGAGCGTGACCGGTTCCGGGTCGCCGCGTGGGAGTGGCTGGCCGGCGCCGCCCCGGCCAGCGGGACACGCAACCCGGGCCGCCGGGAAACGGCGTTCGACTACATCCGTGACCTCATCGAACGCCGCCGCGCCCACCCCGAGGACGATCTCGCCTCGGCGCTCATCCGCGTCCACGACGAGGACGGCGACCGGCTCAACGACACCGAGCTGGTGTGGACGATCCTCACGCTGGTCGTCGCGGGCTACGAGACGACCGTGCACCTCATCGCGAACGGCATCGCCGCCCTGCTCACCCACCCCGACCAGCTCGCCGAGCTCCGGGCGAACTTCGGCCTGATGCCCCGTGCGGTGGAGGAACTGATGCGCTGGTGCGGCCCGGTGCTGTGCGCGCACTTCCGCTACGCGACCGAGGACCTGGAGATCGGCGGCGAGACCGTGCGCAAGGGCGAGGCGGTGATGCCCGTCGTCGCCGGAGCCAACTACGACCCGCGCCTGTTCCGCGACCCGCAGCGGCTCGACGTCACCCGCAAGGTCCGCCGCAACCGCGGCCAGCTCGGCTTCGGCTACGGCCTGCACTTCTGCCTCGGCGCACACCTCGCCCGCCTGGAGGCCGCCGTGGTCTTCGAGGCGCTGCTGCGTCGTTTCCCCGGCCTCGCCCTCGGGGTCGAACCGCACGAACTGCAGCACGGACTGGACCACATGTGGAAGTTCCTCGCCCTGCCGGTCCGCCTCGGCACCGACGCGGCACACGCCGGCCTCACGACCTGAGTCCCAGATCCGCCGTCAACAGACCCCTGTCAACAGACCCCGTCAGTAGACGCCCGGAGCGCCGTAGACCTCGTCGGGGGTCCTGGTCCACACGAACGGCCGCGGGTCCGTGTGCCGTGCCCTGTTCCAGGCGCGGACATCGCGTTCCAGTGCCGTGACCGGGCTGTGGCGCGGGAAGCGGTGCGGCCCGAGGCCGGCCGGCTGCTGCGGGAACCACCGCTCGACGAGGGTGAGCCAGGACGCGCCGGTCGGGGCGGTGTGCGGACGGAAGCGCGGGTGCCGCAGCAGCCATCCGCGTACGGCCGGGGCCGCGTGCGCGGTGTGGTCGCCGCAGACCAGGTGCAGCTCCAGCTCCGGCGGGACGGCCTTGTCGAGGGCCTTGAGGAAGGCCAGGAACTCCTGGTGGCGGTGGCGGCGGTGCGGCTCGGTCACCGCCGCGGCGCCGGCGGACTCCAGCGCGGCGAGCAGGCCGCCGGCGCCGGGCCGCGCCAGGTCCCGGCCCGTCCGTGGGTGCGGGACGGGCAGCGCGGGCGGCGGCGGAGCGGTGCGATCGACCGCCCGTAGCGGACTGTCGGCGTCCACGCACAGCACCAGGGCCCGCTGGGGCGGATCGAGGTAGAGCCCGACGAGGGCGCGGACCCGGGCGGCGAACCGCGGGTCGGCGTACAGCCTCCAGGTCTCCACCTGGTGCGGATCGAGCCCCAGGTTCCGCCAGATCCGCGAGACGGTGGTCTGCGACATCCCCATCGCCTTCGCCATCGACCGCGTCGACCAGTGCGTGGCGCCCCGGGGCGGTGGTGACTGCAGGGTCCTGGCGACCACCTGTTCGATCCGCTCGTCGCCGACGGTGCGCGGCCGGCCCGGACGCGGCTCGTCCGCCAGCCCCTCCAGCCGCTGCTCCAGGAAGCGGCGGCGCCACTTGGAGACCATGTCCCGCGAGACGCCCAGCTCCGTGGCCACCGCGGTGACCGACCCGCCCCCCGCACAGGCCAGCACGATGCGCGCGCGCAGGGCCAGCGCCTGCGCCGTCTTGCGGCCGCGCACCCATCCGCGCAGCACTCGCCGTTCCTCGGGGGTCAGTTGCAGCGGCGCAAGCTTCGGACTCGGCACGCGGTCACCCTATAGCTGCCGACGAATCAAGGACTCGCCGCTGCCGCTAGGGGGTCGTCGTGCCGACTCTGCGGGCCAGGTCGAGCAGGTCCTCGGCGATGCGTTCGGGATGGTCGTAGTGCACGTCGTGGTCGGCGTCCGGGTACCACCTGACCGTGGCGTCGGACAGCGCGGCCCGGGCGTTGTCCACCCAGGTCCGCCACTGCCGCTCGCCCACGGGGGAGTAGCGGTGGGCGACGGGCAGCAGCATCACCGGCACGGTGACCGAGGGGTACCACCGGTGCGGCTGCTCCTGCCACACGCTCGCGACGATCGAGGCGAACTGGGGACCGGACAGCCGGGGGACCAGCACACCGTCCGGGCCGGGGCGCAGATTGGCCAGGTGCGCGTCGAGGGCGCACTCGGACCACCGTGGATGTGCCGTGCGCAGCTGGGCCCGCAGGTCGGCCGCCGTCACGCCCTCGCGCCTGACGAAGCGCTGGGCCAGCGCGTCCAGCCAGCCGTTCAGGCGCTGCTCCCGCGCCTCGCCGTCGCCCCAGCCGGCGGCCTGGCCCGCGTCGGCCCAGCCGCCGTCGATCAGTGCGAGCCCGGCGACCACCGAGGGATGCCCGGCGGCGAGCCGCAGCGCGATGCTCGCGCCCCAGGAGTGACCGGCCGCCACCGCGCCGGTCAGGCCGAACGAGGCGGCCAGCGCCGCGACGTCACGCACGGCGGTGGCGGTGTCGTACCCCTCGGCCAGGTCGTCGGAGCCTCCGTGGCCGCGCAGGTCGACGGCGTACGTGGGATGACCCTCCGCCGTGAGCCGGCCGGCGACCTCGTCCCACATCCGGGCGTTCGACGCCAGCCCGTGCACCAGCAGGAACGCCGGACGCCGGGTGCCCGGCCCGTGCCGCACGTGCAGGCGCACGCCGTCGGCCGCCGGGACGCTGAGATCCTGGAACCCGGCCTCGCGGAACCCGGCCGCGCGGACGGACATCCCTCAGGGCCGCCGCGCCGTGATCAGCACGTACCCGAGCTCCGGCATGCGGGCGATCTTCTCCTGGTTCCCGATGAGCAGCTCGTAGCCCTCGGCGCCGAGGATCTCGACGAAGTCGTCGGCGCGGGAGCGCAGACCCGCCGCGAAGGCCGCGTTGGTGGGGAACGTCTCCTTGGTGACGTCCCGGATGTCCTCGGCCACCAGACCGGCCCGCTCGATCACACCCCGGTACTCCTCCAGCGGGGTCAGCGAGGCGTACACCGTGCTGACCTGCGCGCGGACCTCCGCGGCGCGGTCCGCGGGCGCCTTGTACACCATGTCGGCGATGACGACGCGGCCGCCGGGCCGTACCACGCGGGCCACCTCCGACAGCACCTGCACCTTGTCCGGCATGTGCAGCATGGACTCCAGCGCCCAGGCGCCGTCGAACGACCCGGACGGGTAGGGCAGGTCCATGGCGTCGACCCGCTCGAAGGAGAGGCGGTCGGCCAGGCCGGCCTCCCGGGCGCGTTCGCCGGCCCGGGCGACCTGGCGTTCGCTGACCGAGATGCCCACGACCCGCACCGGGCACGCGCGGGCCAGCTGCATCGCCGGCGTCCCGTTTCCGCAGCCCACGTCGAGGATGCGGGCGCCGGGCGCCGGGGCCAGCCGGCGGATCATCTCGTCCGTCATCTCCACGGCGGCCTCGGCGAAACTGCTCCGGTCGTTCTCGTCGCGCCACAGGCCGTAATGGAGATTTCCGTCCCAGAGTTCCGTCATCACGTCGAAGATGCGGTGATCGTAATACTGCCCGATCGCGTGCGTGTCGGGCGGCTGGGTTTCTTCCGCGATTACGATGGAGCGCATTTTCTCGTCGGCATCCCTCGTCATGCCTGCACTCTCTCCCGGACGCGCGACGGACGCCACCACTAACGACCCCTATTCAATCTTCGCCGCACCCCTAATATCTCCGTTCGATCATGAATTAGCCGGGCTTTAGTGCGGGGGAGAACATTGTCCGCGAATGGTTGTGCAATGCGGGAGGACGGGCATGGCGCGGAAAGAACCACGGGTATGAGCCGATTCTCACACGCGGTCGTCATGGGCGGCGGTCTGGCGGGAATGCTGGCAGCCGAGGTGCTGGCCCGGCACGCCGACCGGGTCACCGTGACCGAACGCGACGTCCTCCCCGACGGCCCCGCACACCGCCGGGGCGTTCCGCAGGCCCACCACGCCCATCTGCTGTGGTCCAACGGTGCCGGTCTCATCGAGGAGTTGCTGCCCGGCACGACGGACCGGCTGACCGCGGCCGGCGCCCGCCGGATCGGCTTCCAGGGCGACCAGGTGACGTTGACGGTACGGGGATGGCAACACCGTTTCCCGCCGACCCAGTTCGCCATCCTGTGCACGCGCCCGCTGCTCGACTGGGTCGTGCGCGACCAGGTCCTGTCCGGCGGCCGCGTCGACCTGCGCCAGGACGCCGAAGTGGCCGCCCTGTGCGGCGACCGGCGCCGGGTCACCGGCGTCCGCGTGCGCGACAGCGACGGCAGGACCGCCTCGCTCGACGCCGACCTGGTGGTGGACGCCACCGGACGGGCCTCCCGACTGCGGCACTGGCTGGCCGGGCTGGACGTGCCGCCACCGGAGCGGGACGTCGTCGACGCGGGCATCGGATACGCCACCCGGCTCTACGCGGCGCCCCCGGGCGCCACCGCCGCCTTCCCCGCCGTCAACGTCTGCGCCTACCACACCGACCGCGAGCCCGCCCAGTTCGGCGTGGTCTACCCGGTCGAGGACGGCCGCTGGATCGTGACGCTGTCGTGCACCAGGGGCGGCGCGCTGCCCGCCCACGGGGACGACTTCGAGGCGTTCGCGCGCAGCCGGCTGAGCCACCCGCTCGTCGCCGACCTCATCGCTTCGGCGCGGCCGGTCACCCCCATGTTCCGCTCCCGCTCCGGTGCCAACCGGCGCCTGTACCCGGAACGGCACGAGGGCTGGCCCGACGGCCTGCTCGTCGTCGGCGACTCGCTCACCGCGTTCAACCCGGTCTACGGCCACGGGATGAGCGCGGCCGCCCGCTGCGCCGCCGCGCTGGACCGGGCGCTGGCCTTCGGCGGCACCACCCGCGACGTGCAGGCCGTGATCGGCACGGCGGTCGACGACCCCTGGATCCTCGCCGCCTCCAAGGACGCCGGATACGTCGACTGCCGTATCGACGCGACCGATCCGCGCCTGGTCGGCGAGCAGACCGGGCAGCAGGTGCGCTTCGCCGACTCCATCATCGAGAAGTCGCTGGTCGCGCCGCGGGTGTGCGCGGTGGTCACCGACGTGATCAGCCTGTCGGCCGGCCAGTGCGAACTGGGTTCCAGCCGCTTCCTCGCCCTGATGAGCAGGGACACACCCCGTCCGCGTCTGCCCGGCCCGCCGTTGCGGCCCGAGGAGATCGAGATCGCGAGGCTGCCCGCGTACGAGTGCGTCCCGACCGCATAGCCGGAGAGAGTCAGCATGGCGACCGAGGAACGGCTCATCGACTACCTGAAGTGGACCACCGCCGAGCTGCACCAGGCCCGGCAGCGTCTGCGCGCGTACGAGTCCAGGGACCGCGAGCCCGTCGCCGTCGTGGCGATGGCCTGCCGGTTCCCCGGCGGCGCCCGGTCACCGGAGCTGCTGTGGCGGCTGCTGGCCGAGGGGCGGGACGCGGTCGGCGCCTTCCCCGCCGACCGGGGCTGGGACACCGGCCGGCTGCGTCCGCCGGACTCGGCCGACCGCGACCGGGCCGGCGCGTTCGTCCACGACGCCCTCGACTTCGACGCGTCCTTCTTCGGCATGAGCCGCGACGAGGCGCTGGCGACCGAACCGCAGCAGCGGATGCTCCTGGAACTCGCCTGGGAGACGGTCGAGAGCGCGGGCATCGACCCGTACGCGCTGCGCGGCAGCCGCACCGGCGTCTACGTCGGCATCACCAGCCACGACTACCTCACCTGGCTGCCGGACCCGGACCGCACCCCGGCCGGCGTCCTCGGACACCTGTCCTCCGGCATCTCCGGCAGCCTCGCCTCCGGCCGGGTCTCCCGCCTGCTCGGCCTGGAGGGCCCGGCGCTGACGGTGGACACCGCCTGCTCGTCGTCGCTGCTCGCCATGCACCTGGCCGCCCAGGCGCTGCGCCGGGGGGAGTGCACGCTCGCGCTGGCCGGCGGCGCCACCGTGCTGGCCACCCCCGGACTGTTCCTGGAGTACGCGGCACAGCCCGGCATGCTCGCCCCCGACGGCCGCTGCGCGCCCTTCGCGGCCGCGGCCAACGGCATGGTGTGGGGCGAGGGCGGCGGACTGCTGC
The DNA here is from genome assembly GCF_054850255.1 of Streptomyces sp. 7R007. Classification (NCBI taxonomy): domain Bacteria; kingdom Bacillati; phylum Actinomycetota; class Actinomycetes; order Kitasatosporales; family Streptomycetaceae; genus Streptomyces; species Streptomyces sp. 7R007. The sequence continues at coordinate 12,977 of NZ_JBTWMV010000075.1, forward strand.
TGCTCGAACGGCTCTCGGACGCGCACCGCAACGGCCACCCCGTGCTGGCGGTGATCCGCGGCTCGGCCGTCAACCAGGACGGCGGCAGCGGCGGCTTCACCGCACCGCACGGCCCCACCCAGCAGCGGCTGATCCGCGACGCGCTGGCCGACGCCCAGCTGTCCGCCGCCGACGTGGACGCCGTCGAGGGGCACGGCACCGGCACCGCCGTGGGCGACCTGATCGAGACGCAGGCGCTGCTGGCCACCTACGGGCAGGACCGGACGGCGGACCGGCCGCTGCTGCTCGGCTCGGTCAAGTCCAACATCGGGCACACGCAGGCCGCGGCCGGCGTCGCCGCCGTCATCAAGATGGTGCTCGCGCTGCGCCACGGCATGCTGCCGGCCACGTTGCACGTCGACCGCCCCAACCCGTACGTGGACTGGTCCGCGGGCTCGGTCAGGCTGCTCACCGAACCGGTGCGGTGGCGGGACGGCGACCGTCCGCGCCGGGCCGGGGTGTCGTCGTTCGGGGTCTCCGGCACCAACGCGCACCTGATCCTCGAAGCGGCCGCCGACCCGGCGCCGGTGGAACGCGACGGCGACGGGCCCGCCCATGTCGTGCCGTGGGTGATCTCGGCCCGCGGCGAGAAGGCGCTGAGGGCCCAGGCGGCGGCGCTGGCCGAGCACGTCACACGGCGCCCGGAGCTGCCGGCGGCCGACGTGGCCTGGTCGCTGGTGACCACGAGAGCGGCGTTCGAGTGCCGCGCGGTGGTCGTCGGGCAGGACCGCGCGGAGCTGACGGCGGGACTGCGCGCGCTCGCCGCCGACGGACCCGCGCCGGCCCCGGGCGGCAAGACCGCCTGGGTGTTCGGCGGGCGCAGCCCCGGGCCGGGCGCGGGCACCGAACTCTACGAGCGGTTCCCGGCGTTCGCCGCCGCGGTGGACGAGGTGGGCAAGCTGGTGGGATGCCCGCCGCGGGACGTCCTCGGCGACCGCGCGGACCACCGGGACACCGTTGCGCCGATGGGCCTGTTCGCCTCCCAGGTCGGCCTGGTGCGGCTGCTGGAGGCGGCCGGACTGCGGCCCGACCTCGTGATCGGGTACGCGGCCGGTGAGATCGCCGCCGCCCACGCGGCCGGCGTGTTCGACCTGCCCGACGCCTGCCGGCTGATCACCCAGCCGGCCCCCGACGGCCCGCGCTGCGCGCAGCCCCGGATTCCGCTGATCGTCGGCGGCCGGCCCGCGGACGAGCGGATCACCGCACCCGCGTACTGGGCCGGACACGACGGCGGCTTCGCGGAACCGGCCGCCGTCTGCGGCGACGCGGACGTCCTGCTGGAACTCGGCCCCTGCCCGGTGCTCCCGGCCGACCCGCGGCCCCCGGTGATGCTGTCCGTGCTCGACGGCGAACGATCCGAGAGCCGGGCGCTGTTCACGGCCCTGGCCGTGCTGCACGGCACGGGCGCCCCCGTCCACTGGGCCGGGCTCCTGGACCGGGAGCCGTCTCCCCGCACGGTCTCGCTGCCGACGTACGCCTTCCAGCGCGAACGGTTCTGGCCGTACGACACCGTGCCGGCGACCTCGGACGCGGAGAGAAGGGAGGAGGGCGCGGGGAGGACAGGCGCCACCTGAAGGAACGGCCCAGCCCACGAGACGGTTGTCGAAAAGGAAAGCAGCGGTGATGTGACGTGAACGAGGCAGAAATCCGGAGCTCTCTCGCGAGCGGCGACCTGGAGGAGCGCAAGCGGCTGCTCCGGGAGGCGACGCGGACCTACGCGGCGACGCTCCTGTCGATGGAATCGATCGGAGAGGACAGCAACCTCCTCGAACTCGGGCTGAACTCGCTGTCCGCGATCGAGCTGACGAAGTACCTGATGCTCCTCACCGACATGGAGATCCCGCTGGTGACCATCGTCGACCAGCCGACGCCGGCGCAGCTCGGCAGCCACCTCGCCGAGGAGTACACCCGCGTCCGCGAGGGCGTCACCCAGTAGTCCGCGGCGCAAGGGGCCGGCGCCACCGGCGCCGGCCCCTTGCCGTTCATCCCTTGTCCGACAGCTTTTCGATCATGTCGCCCGGCACCGTGACGTCGTCGAACCAGCGGCCGCCGAAGGGCCGCTCGACCGGCATGATCTGGTCGCTGGAGTAGGCGAGGATACGGCGGTTGTAGGCCCGTATCTGCTCCCGCAGGCCGGCCGGCATGCGACCGTCCAGCGTCAGGGCGTGTTCCATCTCGCCGAGCAGCCGCCGGGTGTCGTCGATGGTGGTCAGGACGGCCTCGCAGAACTGGGCCGGCAGCACCCCGTACTCGCCCTTGAGGGTCACCAGTCTGGTGATCGCCTCGTAGGAGACGTCCTGCAGCTGCCGCCTGCTCAGCCAGCGCGTCTCGTAGTTGAGCCTGCGGTACCACAGGGGTTCCACCATGGCCCGCCGGTGTTCTTCGAGCGTCCGGTGGTGGATGCGGTAGCCGTGCTCCTCCGGGTGCTCGAAGAACCGCGACCCCGGATCGAGGAAGGGCACCATCGGGCAGATCAAGGGCAGCGCCGCCCAGCCCTTGAACCTGCGGATCAGGTGTTCGCAGTAACGGATGGTGTCCCGGACGGACTGCTCGTCCTGGTAGGGCATGCCGATGAAGAACCAGATCATGACGCCCTCGATGCCCGCGTCGAGAGCCCGGTCGATCCAGTCCTCCATCTCGGCCATGGTGTAGGTGCCCCGGCCGGCGGCCCTGCTGACCCGCATGTCGTGCGATTCCGGGGACAGCATGATGTACGCCCGCGTGGAGTCGCCCATCTTCCGCAGCGTGTCCGGCGGGGTCAGGGTGAACTGCTCGAAGAAGACGCTGTTGTAGCCGAGTTCCTTGACCGCGTCGAGGTAGTCGTGCATGCGCTTCTTGCCCTCGGAGTAGCACTGCAGGGCGTAGATCGAGGTGTGCCGGGCCGCCTCCCCCATGCTGCGCAGCTCGTCGAGGATGCGGCCGTTGTCCTTCTGCACCAGCGTCCGCTTGACGCCCATCATGCTCCGGTAGGCGTACCGCGAACCGCCGCACCAGCCGCAGTCGTGCGCGCAGCCGGTGTTCGGCAGCGTCATGATGAGCTTCGACACGGACGGGTCGGACGGCCGTGACGGCCGGTAGTACGACCAGTCGTTGGTGGCGTCGTTGTAGTCGCGCGCGGGCTTGTGGCGGAAACCGGTCCTGATCACGTCGCCGTCCTTCTTGTAGAGAAGGTTCGGCACGGACGCGAAATCGCGCGAGCCGCCGCGGGCGAGGGCGACGAGCCGGGTGACCGGGTCGAGGGTGTCGTAGCCCTGGACGACGATGTCCACGGACGGGTACCGGATCAGTTCCTCGGCGAAGTACGTGGCCGAGATCCCGCCGAAGACGGTGAGCACCTCGCTGTTGACGCGTTTGAGCGCCGACGCCAGTTCGACGGCGCCGTGACACTGCGTCATCCAGTGCAGGTCGAACCCGACGACGGGAGCGTCCAGGCGCGCGAGCAGTGCCTCCACGTCCAGTCCGGGATGCATCAGCATCAGCGAGGCGACGTTGACGATCTTCACGTCCATTCCGTGCTCGGCCAGCCGCTGTTTGATGGAGAACCAGCCGATGGGATACATCTCGTACACGGACGTGACGTTCACGCTGTCGCTGTCGCTGAGGTAGGCGAACAGCATGTCGTCGCGCTCGCGGAAGTCGTACACGCTGGGCGCGTGCACCAGGAAGAGGTCGGCTTCCAGCGTCGGCAGGTCGCGGTCGTCCGCCATGCTCGCCGTCCTCAGAACAGGGCCGCGGCCGACGTGGCCTTGAGGTTGCCGAGGTGTCCGTGCCACAGGTGCGTGGGGTCCGCCTCGACCGCGGCCACGTACTCCTTCATCGCCTTCAGCGCCTCGGGCTCCTCGGCGTCGTAGACGTCGCCCTGGAGCATGCGCAGGATGTCGGTGCGGTAGGCGGGGTCGTGGATGAACGCCGTGAACAGCACGTTCAGCCGGTAGTACAGGGAGATGAAGTCGTACCAGATCCGCGTGCCCCGGCGCAGCGTGCTCGCGTAGTTCTCGAACCTCTCCCTGCGGTAGTCGCCGGCCGCGTGCGCGGCGACGATGTCCTGGGCCGCCAGCCGCGCGCTGTTCATGGCGACGCTGACACCGCTGGAGAAGATGGGGTCGACGAACCTCGCCGCGTCGCCGATCAGCACCATGGCGTCGCCGGTGATCTGCCGCATGGCGTAGCTGTAGTCGCCCTCCGCCTTCAGCGGCCGCAGTTGCTCCGCCTCCCGCAACGCGCCGGCGAGCTCCGGCCGGCTCGCCACGGAGTCCCAGAAGAACCTGCCCAGGTCGTCCTTGGCGGCCTTGAAGCGCTGCTTCTGCGACACCACGCCGATCGAGGTGACGGTGTCGGTGATGGGGATCTGCCACACCCAGGTGTCCTCAAGCGGCAGATAGTGCACGAAGATGAAGTCGGCGTCCTGCGGATCGGTGGCGAGGGCCCTGCGGTCCAGCCCGTCGAACCAGGTGTGCACGGCGTACTGGTTGAACACCGGGTCGGACACCTTCACCCGCAGCTGGCTGCCCAGGACCGTCTGCCGGCCGCTCGCGTCGGCGACCATGCGCACCCGCACCGTGCCCCGGCCCTCGCCCGTCCTGATGCGCAGCACAGGGCGTTCCGGGTCGGTGAAGTCGACCCGGTTCACCCGGGTCCCCTCGAAGACCTCGGCGCCGAGCTCCCGGGCGTGGTCCAGCAGGATCTGGTCGAAGCGCCCGCGATCGACGTGCCAGGCGTAGACCCGGTCGACGCCCGGCTGCGCGCGCTCCTCGTAGGTGATCTCCGCGTGCCCGAGGGTGTGGGAGACGGCGCCGAAGTCGGCCATCCGCGTGGGCCGTCGGTCGCGGGACGTCCACGCCGCCCCGTACTTGCGCGGGAAGCCCGCGTGCTCGATCTTGTCGATGACCCCGATGTCGCGCATGACGGGAATCACCGCGGGGACCAGGGACTCGCCCACGTGCCGGCGCGGGAACGTCTCGCTCTCGAAGACCGCCGCGGAGATCCCGGCCCGGGCGAGATAGGCCGCCAGGCAGGAGCCCGCGGGGCCGCCGCCGATGATGCCGACCTCGTAGTCGAACTCAGCGCACACCCTGCCCACCGCTTCCCTGTCCGGAGGTATCAGGTCCCGCCGGGGCCTCGCCGAGCGAGACCACCAGGTCGGTGATGGACTCGATGTCCTTGAAGTGCCGGTGCACGATCTGCCCGGGCCGCACGCGCACGCCGAAGCGCTCACGGATGTACCCCACCAGGCGTGCGGTGTCGATGGAGTTGAGGATGCCCCACTCCAGCAACGGTGTCTCGGTGGTCAGTTCCGCCGCTCCGTCGCCGTCGAGTAAGCGGTCCTGGATGTAGTGGGTGAGGTCCTTCACGACGGACTCACGGCTGTCCACAGGCATGGCTCTCCCATCCCGAACGGGGGTTCCCGGCAGGCACGAACTGAACGGTCAAAGCCCCGCCTCTCGGGCGATGAGTTCCCGCTGGATCTCGGTGGTGCCGGAGAAGGCGGTGGCGGGGACACAGTCGCGGAGTTGCTGCTCGATTCCCGGGCCGAGCAGATGGCCCGAGGCACCGAAGAGCTGCACGGCGTCGAGGCTGTTGGCCACGGCGGCCGCCTCGGACACGGCGGTCTTCGCCATGGTGATCGCGCCGACGTCCTCCTCGCCCCGGTCCAGCAGCCGGCACGCCCGGTACAGCAGCAGGCGCGCACCCTCCAGCCGCTGCCGCATCCGGGCGATCCGGTGCGACACCGCCTGGAAGCGGGCGAGCCTGCGGCCGAACTGCCGCCTGCTGGTGGCGTGCCGGACGCCCTCCTGCACCTGATGCGCCATCAGGCCCAGGTAGAGGGCGAACAGGCAGCCGCGCTCCCAGGCCATGGAGCGCTGGAAGACCGTCCCGCCGTCGCCCTCGGCACCGAGCCGGAACCGCTCGGGCACGAGGCAGCGGTCGAACCGCACGCGGGCCGCCAGACAGCCGCGCAACCCCATCTTGGCCAGCGGCGGACCGACGACGAGTCCGTCCGTGTCGCGGGGCACGGCGAAGGCGGAGACGCCGAGGAACCCCGCGGCCGGATCGGTGACGACGTAGGTGACGAACACGTCCGCGATCGGGGCGTTGCTGACGGACGACTTCTCTCCCTCGACGAGACAGCCCTCGCCCGATCGCACGGCGGTGGCGCGGAGCCGCCCGACGTCGGAGCCCGCCTCGTCCTCGGTCATGGCATGGCCGGCGATCAGGGAGCCTTTCGCCATGCCGGCGAGCAGCTCTCGCGCGGTGTCGTCCGTGCCGAACTCCGCGACGGGCACGGCACACGACAGCAGCTGCGCCGCGATCCCGAAGGCCAGCCCGGTGTCGGGGCAGGCCCGCCCCAGCGCCGCGAGGCACAGCGCCGTGTCCAGCGCCCCCCGCCCCGCCCCGCCGTGTTCGACGGGCAGGCACAGGCCGGTCAGCCCGATGTCCGCGGCAGCCTGCCAGGCCTGGCGGACCAGGCCGGGGTCGGTGGTCACCGCGCGCGTGCCGAACCGCTCGGTCACGGCTGTCCGTACCCGGTCGCAGCGGTCACGCTGAGCGGGCGACAGGTCAAAGTCCATGAGTCAACGTCCCAACCGGGTTCCGGTGCCATCGGACATGGTCGGGAGGCCGGCTAAAGCGACGCTTTCGCGCCGCGTTCACGGTGGCGGGAGCCCGCGCCCGTCACCTCGCCCAGGCGGGAACGTCCACGATCTCGACCACGGCGCAGGAGACGGTGACGCCCGGCCCGACACCGAGCATCAGCACACGGTCCCCGGGGCCGACCTGCCCCGTGGCGACCAGGTGGTCCAGGGCGGCGACCTGGTCGCTGGCGCCGAGGTGGCCCACGGTGCGGCCCCAGTCGAAGACGGAATCGGCCAGGGACCGCCCGAACGAGGCCATCAGCCGCTCGGTCACCGGCCGCGCGCAGTTCATCGTGGCGATGCGGGTGACGTCGCCGATGGCCAGTTCGCACTCCTCCAGGGCCAGGTGGGCCAGGTCGTTCACCTCGCCGCCGATCCTCGCCAGCGCCGCGAGGTCCCCGCTCTCGGCGAGCTGCTTCTGGAAGGCCTCACCGCGGGCGACGAAGTCGACGGGGCGGCCCACGGTCGCGCCGGGCGGGAAGAGCGCCTCCCCGGCCCGCTGCAGCTCCTCCGCCTCCGGGATGGCGACCGTCCTGACGGTGAGCAGCCGGGCGAAACCGGGCCGCGTGGTGAGCACCACCGCGCTTCCGGCGTCCCCCATGACGTAACTGGCGCCGCCGCCCTGCCACCGGTCGAGCAGGGCGGTGCCGAAGTTGTCGGCGGCGACGAGCAGCGCCGTATGGCGGTCGGGGCGGGCGGTGAGATAGCTGGCGGCGAGTTCCAGGGCGAGGAACATGCCGTTGCAGCCGTGCACGTCCACGGCGAGCGGGGCGTCGCCGGTGAGGTGGCGCAGGAGGTAGTACTGGGGGAGCCAGCCGTCCGGGCCCTGGTGCCAGGAGGCGGAGTACAGCAGCAGGTCGAGGTCGGTCGGGGGATGCGCCGCCCGGGTCAGCGCCAGGGTGGCCGCCCGCAGCGCCAGCTCCGGCGCGGGGGTGTCGCCGGCCACGGCCGCGCCGGTCAGGCCGTGCAGGTCGACCAGCTTGGCCGGGTAGCGGCCGTCGGCGACGGCCTGTGCGATGCTGACGGTGTCGGGCAGGTGGACACCGATTCCGCTGATGAACATCTCCGGCGTGCGCACAACCTCTCCTTCGGCTCACCCCTTCCACGGTCGGCCGGAGGACTTAAGCGGCGTTAAAGGCCCGTCGACCGCCCGGGCAGCCCGCACGCCCGGAGAACCGCGCGGGTCAGCCGGCGTGCGAGCGCAGCCAGCCCAGCATCACGACGTCGGCCGCCGGTGCCGTCGTCGACAGGGCGATGTTGTGGCCGGTGTCCGGGATCATCCGCACGTCGAGGTGGGCCTGCGGCGGGTAGAACCCGGACTCGAAGGCCAGCACGCTCGCCGGGTCGGCGCAGTCGTACTCCGTGGCCGCCGGGCACAGCGCGCGATCGCCCCCGCCGTAGACGAGCAGGACCGGCACGGTGATGTCGTAGGGAACCGCCGGGTCGGGGCCGGGCGCGATCGCGACCACGTCCTTGTGGGCCTCGTCGGCGGCGAGCACGGCCGGATCGGTCGTCGCCGGGTCGTAGAAGTAGGCCCGGTCACCCGGCCGGGTCGTGAGGTAGCCGGCGTCGAGCCCCGAGCCGGCGAACTCAGGGTCCTGTACGGCGGGATAGAAGATGCCGATGCCCTCAGGGTTGGACGTCCCGTGCAGGGCGCTGGTCAGGACCGCGGCGTCCACGTCGTGGTAGCGGGAGATCTCGTACCAGGCGAGGGCCGCGCCCATGGAGTGCCCGACCCACGCGACGCGGGAGAAGGCGTGGCCGTCCAGGGCACCCGAGCGCAGGGCGGTGACGACGTCGTGCAGCGCGACGGCGTACGCCTGCATGGAGAGCTGGTCGCTCGGCGGATGCGAGCTGTTGCCGGCGCCGATCCGGTCGATGTCGAAGGTGGCGTACCCGGCGGCGGTCGCCGCGCCGACGTAGGAGTACGCGCCGCCCCCGGCCGGGAAGTCCCAGTACAGGTGGTTGTACGTGGCGCCGTGCACCAGCAGTTGCACCGTCCGGGGTCTGACCGTGCCCGGGTAGCACAACCGGCCCCACAGGGTCTGGTCGGCCGGTCCGGGATCGGCGATGCGCACCGGCAGGGTGTACGTGGAGCAGGTCCGCCCGGTGTGGGCGGCGGCCGGGACCGTCAGGGCGTACAGCAGCGCTCCGCAGGTGAGCGCGAACGCGACGACGGCGCGGGCGATACGGGGTGAACGTGTCATGCCGCATGGTGGGCACGGTCCGCCCGGTGACGGTACCCCTATCCACCCCCAGCCCCACCCCGGCCACGGAGACCGGGGTGGGGTCCGCCGGGGTTACCGGGCCGTCGCCTTCTGGTAGAGGGCCAGGGAGACCAGGAAGAACACCGCCGTGATGCCGACCGACCAACCCAGCGACGGCCAGACGTACTTCGCGGCGTCGTCGCCCTCGAACAGCGCCCGGACGGCGGACGTGGTCACGCCCAGCGGCTGGTTGGCGGCGAAGGACTGCAGCCAGCCGGGCAGCGTGTTCGTCGGCACGATGGCGTTGCTGGCGAACAGCAGGATGAACACCGGGCCGGTGGCCGCGTTCTGCGCGCTCTCCGGGTCCTTGGAGGAGAGCCCGATCGCCGCGTTCATCCAGCTGAAGGCGTACCCGAACGCCAGGATCAGCAGCAGGCCGAGCAGGATCGGCCCGACGCCGGCGTGGAAGCGGAAGCCGACGGCGACGCCCAGACCCACCATGATCGCCAGGGTGACGACGCTGCGGGCGAGGTCGGTGAGCGAGCGGCCCGCGAGGAACGCCGAGCGGGACATGGGCATGCTGCGGAACCGGTCGATCATCCCGCTCTTGAGGTCCTCGGCGATGCCGATGGCCGAGGTCATCGACCCGACCAGCACGGTGAGCAGGAAGATCGCGGGCACCACGAAGTTCACGTAGCTGGTGCCCGAGACCTTGATCGCACCGCCGAACATGTACCGGAACAGGATGAGCATCATCACCGGCTGGACCAGGTACAGGATCATCTGCGGGGTGCGCACGGACCGCAGCAGGTTCCGCTTCGCCACCCCGCTGAAGTCCCGCAGGGCCAGGCGCAGCGTCAGCTTCGGCACCGCCATCTGCTGCTCGGGAACGGAAAGACCGGTCATCGCGTCGCCTCCGATGCGTGTGCTCCGGCGGGGTCGGGTGCCGCGGGATCGCCCGGTGCACCGGTGTGCTGCGGTGTCTCGTCGCCGGTGAGGGCGAGGAAGACCTCGTCGAGCGTCGGCCGGCGTGTGCCGAGGTCCTCGACGGCGATGCCCGCGTCCTGTAACCGGCGCCCGGTGTCGAGCAGCAGCTCGACGCCCTCCGCGGCGGGGATGCTGACCAGGCCCTGCTCCGGCTCGGTCCGCGGGGGTGTCGCGCTGACCTCGGCCAGCAGGGCCGCCGTACGCTCCACGTCGCGCCGGTCGGCCACCCGGACCTCCAGGGTGGCGCCGCCCGTCTGCTCCTTGAGCTGGTCGGCCGTGCCCTCGGCGATGACCCTGCCCTTGTTGATGACCACGATCCGGTCGGCCAGGTGCTCGGCCTCGTCCATGTACTGGGTGGTCAGCAGCACCGTGGTGCCGTCGTCCACCCGCTCCCGGACGAACCGCCACAGCTCGTTGCGGCTGCGCGGATCGAGACCGGTGGTCGGCTCGTCCAGCAGCATCACGGGCGGGTTCGCGATCAGGCTGGCGCCGACGTCGAGCCGCCGCCGCATGCCTCCCGAGTAGGTCCTGACCTGACGGTCGCCCGCGTCGGTGAGGGAGAGCCGCTCCAGCATCTGCTGCGCGCGACGCACGTACTCCTTCTTCGGCAGGTGGTACCAGAGCCCGAACAGCTCCAGGTTCTCCCGGCCGGTGAGCAGTTCGTCCACCGCCGCGTACTGGCCCGCCAGGCCGATGAGCGACCGCACCCGCTGGCTGTCCGAGGCGACGTCGAACCCCCCGACGCGGGCCTCGCCGCCGTCGGGCCTGAGCAGGGTGGTCAGCACCCGGATCATCGTGGTCTTGCCCGCGCCGTTGGGCCCGAGCAGGCCGAGGACCGTTCCCTTCTCGACGGTGAGGGAGACGCCGTCGAGCGCCGTGGTCTTGCCGAAGCGTTTGACGACATCACGCGCCTCGATGATGGGATCCGTCATTCCGCCGTGTCCCTTCGTTACGGTGAGCCCCTGCGCGTCACTATCCACGCGTATAGCGGACTATGCGGACGGACAACTTCCTGTAGCGAACTATAGTGACGGCCGAAGGGGGTGGACATGCGGATCACCAATTCCGGCGGGGTCGCTTTCGAGGACCTGACCGCCCGCGCCCGGATCCGGGACGCGGCGCTGCGGCACTTCACCGAGTACGGGTTCGCCCGGGCCACGATCCGGGAGATCGCACGCGCCGCCGGTGTCTCGCCGGGGCTGGTGCGTCACCACTTCGGCTCCAAGGAGGAACTGGGCCGGGCCTGCGACGCCTACGTCCTGGAAGCGCTGCGCACCTACCTCGAACACGCGGTGACCGAGGAGGGGCTGAGCGACCCCCAGACCCTCCGGGAGGCCCGGGACCCGCTGCTTCCCTTCGGGCGCTACCTCGCCCGCGCGCTGATCGACGACACCGGCGGCGCCGGAGAGATCTTCGACGAGATGGTGGCGGTGACCGAGGAGGTGCTGCGCAAGGCCGACGAGAAGCGCTCCGAACCCCCGGCCGCCGACCCGAGGACCCGCGCCGCCGTCATGGTCGCCATGGAACTGGGCATTCCCGCCTTCCAGGCCCACATCTCGCGCAGCATCGGCACCGACATCTTCTCGCCCGAGGGCGACCGGCGCATCGTGCTGGCCCTGCTCGACATCACCTCCCACCCGCCCATCGGCGGCGACGGAGCCGACGCGCTGCGGCGCGGAATGGACCAGCCGGGCACCTGACCACCGGCCGCCGGGGCGTCCCACCGGCCCACCGGGCGGCGCGGCTTGGCATGCCTTTAGCGCGGGGGCCGACGCTGGCGGCTACCCGAGCGAGAGCGACTTCCCCGCGGGAGTGCCCCGATGGCTGCCCAGGACCAACCGCTGCCCGGCCGCCGGACGTCGTGCGATGGCTAGGACGGCTCCGAAGGTCTCATCCGTACCCGCCGCACCGGTCGCGGTCATCGGCCTCGCCTGCCGGCTGCCGCACGCCCCGGACCCGGCCGCCTTCTGGCGGCTGCTGCGCCGCGGCGAGAGCGCGATCACGACGATGCCCCCCGACCGGCACGCCTCCCGGCCCTGGCCCGGCGGCTTCCTCGACGACGTCGCCTCGTTCGACGCGGAGTTCTTCGGCGTCTCGCCGCGCGAGGCGCTGGCGATGGATCCGCAGCAACGCCTGATGCTGGAGCTGACCTGGGAAGCCCTGGAGGACGCGGGCATCCGTCCGCCGTCCCTGGCCGGCAGCCCGACCGGCGTCTTCGTCGGCTCCGTCTGGGACGACTACGCCGCCGTCCTGCGCCGCAGCGGCCTGACCGCGACCAACCGCCACGTCATGACCGGCGTGCACCGCGGCATCCTCGCCAACCGCGTCTCCTACACCTACGGCCTGAACGGGCCGAGCCTGCACGTCGACACCGCCCAGTCGTCCTCGCTGGTCGCGGTGCACCTCGCCTGCGAGAGCCTGCGCCGCGGCGAATGCGCCCTCGCGCTGGCCGCGGGCGTCAACCTCATCCTCGCCGAGGACAGCATGGAACTGACCGCCCAGCTCGGCGCCCTGTCCGCCGACGGCCGGTGCCGCACCTTCGACGCCCGGGCCGACGGCTTCGTACGGGGCGAGGGCGGCGGCGCCGTCCTGCTCAAGCCGCTCGCCGGGGCACTGCGCGACGGCGACCCCGTGTACGGCGTGATCCTCGGCAGCGCGGTCAACAACGACGGGAGCACGGACGGGTTGACCGTGCCCAGCGCCGCGGCACAGGAGAACGTGCTGCGCGCGGCGTACCGCGCGGCCGGCGTGTCCCCGGCCGACGTCCAGTACGTCGAGCTGCACGGAAGCGGCACACCGACGGGCGACCCGGTGGAAGCCGCGGCACTCGGCGCGGTCGCCGGGGCGGGCCGTGCCGTGGAAGCGCCGCTGCGGGTGGGCTCGGTCAAGACGAACATCGGGCACCTGGAAGGGGCCGGCGGAATCGCCGGGCTGATCAAGACGGTGCTGAGCATCCGGTACGGCGAACTCCCGCCCAGCCTGAACTTCAGCAGCCCGAATCCGCGGATTCCCCTCGAACGCCTCCGGCTGCGGGTGCAGGACCGGCCGGCCGGCTGGCCTCGAACCGAACGGCAACGGCTCGCGGGCGTCAGCTCGTTCGGCATGGGCGGGACCAACTGCCACGTCGTGCTCGGCCAGGCGCCCACACCGCCGCCCGACGACGCCCGTCCCGAGGAGCGGCCCACCGCGGACCTCCCCTGGCCGCTGTCCGGACCCACCCCCGCGGCACTGGCCGCGCAGGCCGGACGGCTGCGCCGCCACCTCGCCGCCCACCCGGACGCGGACCACGCCGACATCGGCTACTCCCTCGGCACGACCCGCTGCGCGTTCGCTCACCGGGCCGTGGTCTTCGGCCAGGACGCCGAGGAACGACTGACCCGACTCGCCGAGTTGGAGCGTGGTGCGGGCGCGGATACGGGTGCGGAGGAACAGGGCGCGGGTGCGGCCGGGCTCGTCCGGGGCCGGGTGACCGACGGCGGACTGGCCCTGCTGTTCGGCGGCCCCGCAGGCCGGCGCGCCGGCACGGGCCGTGCCCTGCGCGCCGCCCACCCGGCCTTCGCCGGAGCGCTCGACGAGGTCTGGTCGCTGCTCGGCACCCGGCTTGAGCAGCCACCGCGCGGGATCACCGACGCCGACCTGCCCGGCCGGCCCCCGTACGTACAGGCCGCCGTCTTCGCGCTCGACGTGGCGCTGTACCGGCTGGCCGCGTCATGGGGCGTCACCGCGGACTACGTGCTCGGTCACGCGGCCGGCGAGGTGGCCGCCCTCCACGCCGCCGGCGTCCTGTCACTCGCGGACGCGTGCGCGCTCGTGGTGGCGCAGGGCCGCCTGATCGCGGCGGCGGGGACGAACGCGGCGCCGGAGGCGGACGCGGCGCTCGACGAGCTGCGCGCGGTCGTGTCCGCACTGTCCTTCGCCGAGCCCGCCGTCCCGGTCGTCTCCGGACTGACCGGAAGGCTCGCCAGCACCGAGCAGTTGGCCGACCCGGACTACTGGACCGAGCAGGCCCGCCGTCCCGGCCGGCCCGAGTCCGGGTTGCGGCTGCTGTACGGCAGCGACGTGACCACGTTCCTGGAACTCGGCCCGGACGCCCACCTCACGACCCTGGCGAACGAGTGCCTGCCCGGCCGCGGAACCCCCGGCCGCCCCGACCCCGTCGCGCTCGCGGCCCTGCACCCCGACCGGCCCGAGACGGCCGCGTTCGCGACAGCCCTGGCCCACGTACACGCACGCGGAGCCGACCTGGACTGGGAGCGGGTGTTCGCGGGACGCGGGGCCCGGCGCGTCGGCCTGCCCACCTATGCCTTCCAGCGCACCCGGTACTGGCCCGAAGCGGAGCCCGTCACCGAACCCGGCTCCGCGACCGCCGTCACCCCACCGCCCGCGGACCAAGTGCCGGACCAGGCCGAGGACTCACGGTTCGCCCGGCGCCTCGCCACGCTCACCGCCACCGACCAGGAGCAGGCGCTGACCGAGACCGTACGGGCCCAGGCCGCCCTGGTCCTCGGGTACGCCACCCCGGCGGCCATCGACCCCGGCCTGACCTTCAAGCGGCTCGGCTTCGACTCCATCGCCGGCACGGAGCTGTCGCAGCGCCTCGCCAGGACGACCGGCCTGCCCCTCCCCGCCACGCTGATCTTCGACCACCCGACCCCCAACGCCCTCGTCGCCCATCTGCGCAACCTGATCCTCCGCCGGCACACCACCCCACCCGACCGCCGCCCCGTCGGCCCCGGCGCCCATGACGAGCCGGTGGCGATCGTGGGGATGGCGTGCCGG
>NZ_JBTWMV010000076.1:0-24544 GCF_054850255.1 Streptomyces sp. 7R007
CAGGGCGGTGGCCGCGGCCTGCGCCGGGCTGCTGCCGAGCAGTGACGCGGCGGTCATCGCCACCACGGCGGTCGCGACGGATCTGCCGCGGCGTGGAAGAGAAGACACGGGTTTCTCCTTGCCGAAGGCGGGGGGGGGTGTCAACTGGGTTGAGGTCAGCAGGAGTTCAGCCGGTGTACTGCGAGAAGACGCGCGTGTAGTCCCAGTTGGACTGGCCGACCCCGGAGCAGCTGTCGGCACTTCCACCGGTGCACGGGCGGTCGCGGTTGGCGGACCAGAATGTCAGGCGGGCCAGGTGGTGCTGCTGGGCGTAGGCCAGGATGGTCTGGAAGTCGTTGACTGTCACCGTCTCGTTGTTGTCGGTGATGCCGTTCATCGACGAGATGCCCATGTCGCGGTAGGCCTGGTCGTCGCTGTAGCCGTAGGCGCTCTTGAGGGCGTTTTTGAGGCCTTCGGCGGCCTGCTTGGTGAGGTTGCCCATGTTCTGGCCGGTGCCGCCGAAGTCGAACGGCATGATGGCCCAGGCGTCGACCGAAAGGCCGGACGAGGCGGCCCGGTTGATGAGGCTGGTGTCGGGTCCGCTCTGGCCGGTGCCGATGGTGATGTATACCTTCAGACCGGCGTTGTTGGCCTTCACGGTTTTGAGCGCGTCGACGGTGCGCTGCTGGACGGTGGGGTTGCTGTAGGCGTCGGCCTCGATGTCGATGTCGATGGCCTTGAGGCCGTAGGCGTTGATGACCTTCTGGTAGGCGGCGGCGAGTTCGCCGGCGCTGGAGCAGGAGCTCTCCAGCTTGTTGCCGCTGTAGCCGCCGAAGGAGGGGATGATGTCGCCGCCGTTGCCGCGCACGGTGTTGACGGTCTGCTGGTCGACGCCGCCGGTCAGGGGACGGCTGCCGTCCCACTGCGGGTTGCAGTAGCCGTTGCTGAGGACGAACGCCAGGGTGAACCACTTCACGCCCGTGGCGTTGGTGATCGTGGTGGGGCTCGGCGGGTCGCCCCAGCCGTTGTAGAGGTACGGCGCCACGGCCATCGGGGCGGACGGGGTGGAGCCGCCGGAGGAGGGCGCGGTCCACTTCTGGTTGGCCGCGCCGGTGCAGGTCCAGATCTGGGCCCGGGTGCCGTTGGCCGAGGAGTTGCCGGTGGCGTCCATGCACTTGTTGGCCTGCGGGTTGACGATGTCGTGCGCGGCGGTGACCGTCCACTTCTGGTTCGCTCCGCCCGAGCAGCTCCACAGCTGGAGCTGAGCGCCGTCGGCGGTCGAACTGCCGGTCACGTCAAGGCACTTGCCGAGGGCCCTGATGGTGCCGTCGCTGCCGACGGTCCACTGCTGGGCGGCGGTGCCGTTGCAGTCGTAGAGCTGGACGGCGGTGCCGTCCGCGGAGTTGGCGCCCGCGACGTCGAGGCACTTGCCGGCCAGGCCGGTGATCGTGCCGGTGGCGGCCTGCGCGGGGAAGGCGGAGAGCAGGCCGGTGGAGAGGGTGAGAGCGGTGACCGCCAGCGCGGCGGATGCGGGGAGAGATTTCGGTCTGGCCATGGCGAACGGCCTTTCGTGGGGGCGGAGTGCTCGGGGCCGAGTCCATCCTGTGAACGGACGAGTGCACGCACGGGGGTGGTGTCGCCCGGTGAAACTAAAGGTATGGACCACTTTCGTCAAGGTGTGAAGTAAGAGTTGAGGGAAGGGAGTTGGGCGGGCCCCGCCGGGCGGTCCCAGCAGGGGCCCTGAACGGACCATGGACGGGCAAACCCGTTGCGCCCGGCGGAGGTGAGCGCTTGGCTCCGCGGAAGCGGAGCGCGGCGGACGGCGGACATGACGGCGGGGGAGCGGGCAGGGAGACAGCGGGCGTTGGAACGGACCGATTCGGCCTTCTGTCCGACCAGTTCGACTGCGCCAGGAAGATGGCCAGGTGCGGCACCCGGACCCGATTTCCATGGCCGTCAGTTGTTCGGCCACCGGAGCCCAGGTCGAGGGGCCCACGGACGAGCTTGCACGAGAACGAAGATCGGCCGCATGCGACGATCCTGCCGTCCGCGGCGGCGATGCCGCGACCTTCTCGGCCGGCAGCAGAACGCCGGTCCCGGCCGCCGTCGCGCGTGTCAGCCGCTGTGGGAGACGGTGAGCCCGTAGAACGCGACCCGCGCGCCGTTGGTGGTGCTGTCCGAAGATGACTGGTTGTACGAACCGGCCTTGAAGTACTGCTTGTAGGAGAAGAAGGACGACGGGATGGGGTAGTGGGTGGTGCTGCCGTTGACCGTCAGGTCGATGGTGTTTCCGCCGGAGACGGCGATCGTGTATGTCCAAGTCTTGCCGATCGAGACATGCCCGATGGTGTGCAAGGTCTGGCCGCCGGAGGGGGAGTTCTCGGTGCCGAGGACGATGTCGCCGTTCGAGTGGTAGTAGAGCTCCAGCAGGGGCTTGGTGGAGGGCCCGCCGCTGCCCAGGTGGATCTGCCCGACGCACACGTTCTTCGTCACCGACACGACCCGCAGCGTGGCGTTCAGCTTGTGGCTTCCGGCCAGCGACCAGTCGGCGGCGCTGCCGCTGCGGTTCATCTCCCGCAGCTCGGAGCGGGCGTAGTTGGAGTTGGGGGTCGTGACGCCCTTCTCCGGCGCCCAGAAGGTCATGGCCCCGTCGCGCTGGTCCGTGTAGAAGTACGAGTCCTGGTAACCGTTCGCGCCCTGAAGGCGGGAGGACGCAATGGTGGTCGGTGAGCCGGGTGAGCCGACGGGCTCCTGGAGCTGCCACACGGACAGGTCGAAGTTGCCGCCGGGCGCCTTGCCCGGGTCCGCGGCGGTGGCGTCGCCGGTGCTCATCGCCGCGAGGACGCCCACGACGGCCGTGACGCTGGCGCCGGACAGGACTTTCGAACGGATCATGGCGTGCCCTGCTTTCTGGAGTGGGGGGTGAGCAGGCCCCAGCGCGTTCCGGAGCTCGGAGTCCGAAATCCATCGCGTTCATGTGGGTGAATGAGTTGCTTGTCCATGAACTGGAAGGTGTGGCAGAACCTAAAGGTCTGCACCAGTGCCGTCAAGAGGTGAAGACAGAAGTTGACTCTGGGATGCGGCGCATCGGCATGCGATTGACACCGTTCTGCCGGCTGGACTGCTGCGCCTCGCGCTCGTCCTCGGCGGCCACGCCGCCTCCCAGCCTTGAAGCAATGGGCCCTCAACGAACTCGAGGGTTGCGCAGGCAAACCCGTCACCAGCGTTCCGGACTACCGGCGTCTGCGCGCTGCCATTCAAGTCGACTCACACTCGCTGACCTGGCAAGGCCGAGAGGCCGGTTCTGCCACTCAGCCATGCCCTCCAGGACTTTGTCCGTGATGGTGGAGATGGTCTGCCGGGAGACCTCGACACCGTAGACCTCCGCGAGGTGGGCTTGGACCTCACCGGTGGTCGAGCCCTTGGCGGCCAGCGAGATGACAATCTCGTCGACGCCGGTCAGGCGCTTCTGCCGCTTCTTGACGATCTTCGGCTCGCATGAGCTGTCCCGGTCACGGGGCACGGCCATCTCCACCGGTCCGACATCGGTCAGGACGCTCTTGAACGTGATCGTCCAAGCTTCACACCCCGTCGTTACCGGCGACGCATGTGGACGCAGGGGACAGGCCAGGGACACTGGCCTGGGCTTTTCAACTCCCTCCTATCGTCCTGCCACTTGATCAGTGCGACCTCGTGTCGCACCCCGCCACTTGATCCCGTTGTCCACGAGAGGCCGGGCTGGTAGCCGGTGTCCTGCTGCAGACGGCTGATGTCGAGGATCAGGTGCGGGGCTGTTCGCCGGTGGGCAGTTCGACCTGGGCGTCGGGGGCCGTCTTCCTGATCGCATCGGCGATATCGGCGTTGGTCGTCGCCCGCCCCGAACCGACGTTGTACGTACGGTGGTTGAGTGTCTGCGCGAGCTGGAGGAGGGCGATCGCCCGGCCGGTGTCCTTGACGTAGTTGAGGTCGAGTCCGTCTTCGGCGTGGGCCGGCCCGAGCAGGTGGGACAAGTCGGGGGCGGTGCCGTGGGCGGCGGCGTGGACGAGGGCGGGCGCGGCGAAGAACGGATCGAGGTGGCCGAGCGGGCCCCAGGTGCCGGAGATGCGGTAGTGGACGATGTCCAGGTCGGTGGTGTCGGAGAGGAAGCCGCCCAGCAGCTCGCTGAGAAGGTGGGGATCGAGAGGGCTGCGGTGATGGACAGCGGGCGTCCTCGCGCAGCGGCCAGTCCTGGCCGGAACCGAAGTAGACCCCGATCGTGCTGGCGACGCCGAGGCGCCGGACGCCCCACTCCTGGGCTGCCTCCACGATGTTCAGCAGCCTGTCGAGGGCCCGCCGGGTCGCCTCGACGGGCGCGGCGAGGACGGGCGGCCAGGGGTAGGACCCGGCCAGGTGCACGATGCCGGTGATGTGGTGGCGGCGGCCGATCGCGAGCAGGGCGTCCCGGTCGCCGATGTCCGCCTGCTCCACCGCCACTCCTCTGCGGAGGCGCCGACACCGACCCCCGCTACGGCGCCCGTGCACTCGTCGCACTCCTGGTCGCCGGACTGCGCCGACCGTCCTGACCATCCGTCGAGAACCAAGCCGGGCGGCTGAGGTCGGATGTCTTGCGCGTGATGGTCCCGCAAGCCTCCGACCGTGGCCACGGTGGGGAACGCGAGGGAGCGCAGGTCTGCCCATTTCCCGGGCGCGGGGCGAGGGAAATCAGGGAGCGCCATCCACCCCACCGACCGCACCGGAACACCCGGCAACGGGCGGGCCGGGCCCATGGTGGGCGCTGCACAGCGAGACACCGTCCCGGCACGAACAAACCGCCTGACCAAGCCCGCAGACCTTGACCGAACAGAGAGAAGCACCCCCGCCACTGTCACTACCTGCGGCGGTGTCGCACGATCGAGGGGGCGGTCCCCATGAGACCGCCCCGCAAGACCGAAGTCCCGTCACACGCGCGCCACCTGGCTCTCCGGTTCCGACGGGGCGTCGCTCAGGCCCACTTTGGCGTGCAGGCGGCGCAGCGGGGGCGGTGCGTACCAGGCGGTGCGGCCCAGCAGGCGCATCGCTGCGGGCAGCAGGACGCCGCGGACGACGACGGCGTCGATCAGGATGGCCAGGCCGCTGCCCAGGCCGAGCATCTGGATGAAGCTGACGCCACTGGTGACGAAGGCGAAGAAGCTCACGGCCAGCAGTCCCGCGGCCATCGTGACGATCCGCCCGGTGCCGGCGAGCCCCCTGGTCACGGCCTCGGCGGGGTCCGCTCCCGCGTCGTGCAGCTCCTTGATCCGGCTGGTCAGGAACACCTCGTAGTCCATGGACAGGCCGAACGTGATGCAGAACATCAGCACCACCGTGCCGGTGTCCATGGGCTGTGGAGTGAAGTCCAGCAGCCCGCTGAGGTGCCCGTCCTGGAAGACCCACACCATGGCACCCATGGTGGCCGTCAGGCTGACCGCGTTGAGGACCAGGGCGCGCAGGGGCTGCACGACGCTGCCGGTGAAGAGGAACAGGAGCACGAAGGTGGTGACCACGATCCAGGCGGCGGCGAGCGGGAGCCTGTCGCCGACGGCCTTGCGGGAGTCCACCAGGCGCGCGTCATTGCCACCGACCAGGGCCTCGGTGCCGACGGGCGGGTCCACGGACCTCACCTTGCGTACGAGGTCCTGCGCCGCGTCCGACGCCGGGGTCAGGGCGTGGACCAGGGTGAGGCGCTGCGCGTCCGGGTTGCCGAGCGCCGCGGCGGCCGGTCCCGGCGCGGAGCGCTGTCCGCCGGCGTAGCTGCCGGAGCTGGCGTCGACGCGCAGCACGCCCTTCAGGCGGGACAGGTGGGTCGCGTACGCGTCGAGCGCGTCCGGTGCCACCGGCCCGGTGGTGACGATCTGCACGGCGGCCTCGTCGTTGCCGGCGAAACCAGTCCGCAGGGCGGACGAGACCTGCCGGCTCTCCGCGTCCTGCGGCAGCACGCGCTCGTCCGGTGAGCCGAAGGTGACGCCGAGCAGCGGGCCGGCGGCGAGCAGCAGCACGGCGAGTGCGGGCAGCGCGGTCAGTCCCGGCCTGCGCATCACGGTGCCCGCGATCCGCCCCCACAGCGGGGCGTCCGTGCGGCGGGCCGTCCGCATGCCGGGCAGGCGGCCCTTGTTGACGCGGTGGCCGAGCGTGGCGAGCAGCGCGGGAATCACGATCAGCGAGCTGGTCGCGGCGATGACCACCACGCCGATCCCGGCGTAGGCGAAGGAGCGCAGGGAGAACATCGGGAACGCCAGCATCGCGGCGAGCGCGCCGACGACGGCCGCGGAGGAGAAGACGATGGTGCGCCCGGCCGTGGTCACGGTGCGGCGGACGGCGTCGGGGACGGCGTCGCCCAGCGCCAGTTGCTCGCGGAAGCGGGAGACGAGGAGCAGGCCGTAGTCGATGCCCAGGCCGAGGCCGAGCGCGGTGGTGAGGTTGACCGCGTTGACGGAGACGTCGGTGATGCTGCCCAGGACGTACAGCTCGGCCAGGGTGCCGACGATGGCGATCAGGCCGATGACCAGCGGCAGCAGGGCCGCGACCAGGCTGCCGAAGGCGATCACCAGGAGGATGAGGGTGACCGGCACAGCGATGGACTCGGCCAGCGCCAGGTCCTCGGCGACCTGGTCGGTCAGGTCGCTGTTGACGGCCGCTCCGCCGCCGGCGCGGACCGAGACGCCGTTGTGCTCGCCGGTGTACTTGTCCAGCAGCGCCTCGGCGTTCTTGCCCTCGTGGCGGTCGCCGCCCTTGACGTGGGCCAGTATCAGCGCCTGCCGGCCGTCGCGGGATTTGAGGCCTGCGGCGCCGCGGTCCCAGTACGAGACGACGTTGGCAACCGTTTTCTCGTTTCTCAGGCCGTCGGTGATCTGCTGGCCGCGCTGCGTGGCGGCCGGCCCGTCGGGGCCGCCTTGCTCCGCCTGTAGCAGGAGGACCAGATTCGTGTCGCCGCCGAATTTGTCGTCTATCACTTCCTCGGCGCGGCTGGACGGCGCGTCCGGGTCGTTGTAGCCGCCCGCGGTGAGCTTGCCGAAGGCACCTATGCCTAAGACGGCCATGGCGACCAGGGCAACGGTGGCCAGCGCGAGGAGGGGGCGGGCGCGGCGTACGGTCAGAACGGCGATACGGGAGAGCAAGTCCGTGCCTTTCGGTGGGGGCGGATGTCGGTCCGACCCTGCCGTGGTGCGCGGGGGCTTCGCGTCGGTGGGAAGTACGTAAGCCGCGGGTCGTTCGTGGCATGTCGCGCAGTTCCTCCCACCCGGCGCCCCTGGGGGCACCCCAGGGGCGCGGATAGCATCTGGGCATGCGGACGGCGGATTGCTCCCGTGGACCGCTTCTCGGCAGGCGGGACGAGATGCGGCGGATCGAGGAGTTGGTCGAGGGCGCGCGGGAGGGGCGGGGCGGGGTGCTCGTCCTGCGTGGTGAGGCGGGGATCGGCAAGAGTGCGCTGCTGGGGCACGCCCGGCGGGCGGCCGACGGGTTCCGGGTCGTGGAGGCCTCCGGGGCGGAGTTCGAGTCGGAGCTGCCGTTTGCCGCGCTGCACCAGCTGTGCGTGCCGATGCTGAGGCGGCTGGATGCCTTGCCCGTCCGGCACCGCGAGGCCCTGTCCGTCGCGTTCGGGCTGGCCACGGGCGCCCCTGAGTTGTTGCGCGTGGGGCTGGCTACGTTGGAACTGCTGGCGTCGGCGGCAGGCGAGCGTCCGCTGCTCTGCCTGGTCGACGACGCGCAGTGGCTGGACGCTGAGTCGTCCAAGGCGCTGGCCTTCCTCGCCCGGCGGGTCGGCGCGGAGCGGATCGCGATGGTGCTCGCGGCCAGGACACCCTGCGCGGTGGAGGAGCTGGACGGGCTGCCGGGCGTGGTCGTGGGCCGGCTGAGCGACGCGGACGCGCTGGCACTGCTGACCGCGGCGAGCCATGTGCCGCTGGACGAGCGGGTGCGCGACCGGCTTCTGGCGGAAGCACGCGGGAACCCGCTGGCGCTGCTGGAGCTGCCCAGGGCCGGTGGTTTCGCCCCGCCGGAGGCTGCCTCGGTGCCGTCCCGGGTGGAACGGGGCTTCGCGGACAGGCTGGCGGGCCTGCCCGCCGAGGCGCGGCTGCTGCTCACCGTCGCGAGCGCCGATCCCACCGGCGACCCGGGCCTGCTGTGGCCCGCCGCGCTGCTGCTGGACATCGACGTGTCGGGGGCCAGCGCCCAGGCGACCGCCACGGGGCTCGTCGAGTTCTCCACTCGCGTGCGCTTTTGTCATCCGCTGGCCCGGTCGGCGGTCTACCGGGCCGCCGAAGCCGACCAGCGCCGCGCGGCGCACCGGGTGCTGGCCGAGGTCACCGACCCGGCCGGGGACCCGGACCGGCGGGCCTGGCACCGCGCGCAGGCCTGCCCGGGACCCGACGACGACGTCGCCGCCGAGCTGGAACGTTCCGCGTCCCGGGCCCGGGCGCGCGGCGGCGTGGTGGCCGCCGCGGCCTTCATCGAACGGGCCGCCGCGCTGTCGCTCGACCCCGCCGAGCGCGTCAGGCGGACGCTCGCCGCGGCGCAGGCCAAGCTCGAGGCGGGCGCCCCCGACGCGGCGGCGGAGCTGCTCACGACCATCGAGTCCGCGTCGCTGGACGAGTTCCAGCGCGCCGGGCTCGACCTGCTGCGCGGCCAGATCGCCTTCCAGCGGCACAACGACGGCAACGGGCCCAAGTTCATGCTGCGTGCCGCGCAGCGTCTCGCGGGCCCGGAGCCGGACCGGGCGCGCGCGTACTGCCTGGACGCGCTGGAGATGGGCCTCGTCGTCGGCCGGGCGAGCGGCGTGATGGACACGGTGCTGGCCGCGGCGCAGTCCGTCGCGCCGGCGCCGCGTTCGCCGGACCTCCTGGACGTTCTCATGGTGCTGGCCAAGGAGGGGCACCGGGCCGCGATTCCCCTGTTCCGCGAGATTCTCGACGGTGACGGCGAGCCGGTGTGGACGCGGCGGCCCGCCCTCGCGAGCATGCTCGCGACCGAGACCTGGGACCCCCACCTGCACCTCACGATCACCGACTGGCTGGTGCGGACCGGCCGGGAGTCGGGCTCGCCGCTCGTCCTGCGGCTCGGCCTCGCCCAGCTGGCCGCGTACGGGGCGTTCACCGGTGACCTCGGGCAGGCGATGGCGGCCATCGCCGAGGAGGAGGCGATCGCCGACGCGGTCGGCGGGCCGCCGTTGCTGTACCCCCGGCTGCAACTGGCGGCGATGCGCGGGCGCCGCAAGGAGGCGCTGGAGCTGTTCGAGACCGCCACGGCGACGGCGACGGCCCGCGGCGCGGGGCAGCTGATCGCCAACATCCACTGGGCGTCAGCCGTAGTGCACAACGGACTGGCCGACTACCCGGCCGCGCTCGCCGCCGCCCGGCAGGCCGCCGCGCACGGCGACCTCTTCCTCGCGGGCGTCTCCCTACCCGAACTCGTCGAGGCGGCCGTCCGCTCCGGCCGGCCCGACGACGCCGCCGAGGCGCTGGAATCGCTGACCGAGCGCACCGAAGCCAGCGGCACCTCCACCGGCCTGGGCATCGCGGCGTACGCACGGGCCCTGGTGACCAGGGCCGAGGACCACTACCGCGAGGCGATCGAGCACCTCCGGGACAGCCCGCTGCTCCCCTACCGGGCCAGGGCCCATCTCCTGTACGGGGAATGGCTGCGCCGCGAGGGCCGCAGGCGCGACTGCCGCGAGCACCTGCGCACCGCCCACGGGTTGCTGTCGGAGGCGGGGCTTGAGGCGTTCGCCCGGCGTGCGGCGGACGAACTGCGCGCCACCGGGGAGTCCGCCCGCCCCCGTTCGAAGCACACCTACGACCAGCTCACCCTGCAGGAGACCCACATCGCCCGGCTGGTGGCCACCGGGGCGACGTCGGCCGAGGTCGCCGCCCAGCTGTTCCTCAGCCCCCGCACGGTTGACGCCCACCTGCGCAACATCTTCCGCAAGCTCGGCATCAACTCCCGCAGGCAGCTGAGGAACCAGCCCGAGCTGACCGCCTGACGGGCGCGTTGAACTCCCGCTCACACGTCCGCTGCGCAGCGGGCTCTACGAGGAAGGTCATTGTGATGGTCGAGCTGCGGCCCGGTTGGGCTGCTGTCAGGCTCGGCGTCGACGTTCCGGCATGACCCACAAGGTAATTGGCGGCTCGTGCAGCCTGCCGTTCGCCCGAGTTGTCTGCCGGACGTCGGCGCCGGCCTGGCCCACCTCGTTGGCTTGATCAGCAGCTTGTCCGCCATCTCGACGTGACTCATCACAGTTCTGCCACGCGGTGACTCGGGCGGCTCCTGCGTCGAGGAAGCGGGCGTGGATCAGACCGGGCTTCGGGTACGCCGAGCCGATCGTGCCGAAGTCGCGCTCGGCGACCGTCACCTGGACCGCGGCCGGGTCCTCGGTCGGCGAGAGCGTCAACGTGATGTCGGCGTCCAGGAGCCCCAGGAGCGGGGGATCGTCACTGTCCACGATGGCGAGCACCAGTCCGTGCAGCGTGCGCGCGCAAGTGGCCAGGACCTGGGAGGCAGCCGGGAGACGGTCCCCGGACAGCGGCAGGCGGGCGCTGAGGGCGGCCTGCAGGCGGTCCACGACGAGGAGGGCCATTATGTGGAATCAGGTCTGTCAAGGCTCCCTCCTTCTGGCTGAGAGTGGCGAGGAGGGGACGAAGGGCTCCCGGTCTTCGCTTCGCCAGGCCCACGGCGAAGATCACACGGCTCTCTGCGTCGCACGTGCAGGGGCAAAGCGATCGATCCGGGTCAGCTGCCTTTGGCCATGTCGCACTCTTGCTGGGCACCACGGCAAGCTCTATCAATCACACCGCACGACGATCCGCTGTAAGCCGACAGCGTCTCAGAATCGACGCACCGTCAGTTGCGGCAGATGGGCCTTCGGAGGAGTTAAGTGCCCCCTACGGCCGAGAGGAAACGTTCAGCCGAACTAGCAATCGCTTTCAGTCAAAGCGTGAGCATGCCATCTACTTGCCGGATCTTGCCCCCCTAGCGTGTCGAGCGTCCGTGGCATCTGCTGATCGCCGGTGCCGCGTTGCCCATTCGCGAAGGGAAAATCGTGAGATCTGTTCTCAGAACGACCCTGATAGCCCTGACGCTCGCTCTACTGCCTGCCCAAGCGATCGCTGCAACACCGCAGAGTCATACCCCCACTCCATCCGAGACCATTTCCGCTGCAGCCGAACTGCCGCAGCCGGCGCCGCAGAAGGCGGAGCGGCCCAACGCGAATGCAGGGCTGGCTAGTTCTGCCAGCTCGTGCGAAAAAGTGCGGTCCAAGCTCGACACGCTTGCGGCCCAGGGGCAGCGCGCCGTCGCCTGCACCGCTCCCGCGCCGGCGCGCAAGCCCTCCGTCCCGAAGACCCCTGACTCCGAGGTCACCGCGCTTGCCGACCGCACACCGGTGCCCCTGCCCGACTGGTGCTACGACAGTTCCAACGGTGACGGCACCTGGTACTACACCCGCTCCCACGCCTGTTCGATCGACACGCTGTCCGTCGACGTCATCGACACTCGGACCGGCGAACTCGTCGGGCAGATCTACTACCAGACAAATGAGCTCGTCTACACCGCCGACGATTTGCCCACCTGGGGACACCAGGTGACCATCCGCATGTACGGCGGTTGGGGACTGATCAGCGGCACCACCGTGGAGGGTGCCGCCACGTGCCCCGGGCCGTGCACCCTGTCGGAAGCCGATGTCGACTTCCCGGCGCAGTCCGTTTCTGTGGGCAGCGCGCCCTGGGGTGAAGCACTGCCCACGAGCACGGCCACCGCACCCGGCGCGATAGGGGAAGCGAAGTCCACCATGTACTGGGTGTTCAACAACCCGTCGTGGACCCAAGGGACCGAGCTCATCGGCTCCCAGGTGGCCGTGCCCATCCGCTGCGACAACGACACCAAGGGCGTCTCCACACCCGGATGCGTGTTCAAGGACTACGCCCCGGTCAACGTCGTCAGCCTCAGTGGCCTCTACCCCAACTACGCCCGGCACATCCAGGACGCGCAGGCGTCCGGGCTGCCAGGCGCCTATCCGGACGGTCAGCCGCTGACCCGGCAGACCGACGACACCACGATCACCAGCAACCGCAACACGGCCTGCCCCCAGGCATCCAGCGGTGGCTACCCGCGGCCTACCGGGTACAGCTGCGACGAATACCCCTTCGCTTCCACTCATCAAGGCGCCGCCAGCAACCGGCTGCTCGGCCGCACCTTCGACTGGTGCCAGATCAGCACCCTCACCAGCCGCACCGGCCCCGGCTGGAGCGCCTGCATGATCCCCGCCACCGAGAACACCGCCGCCGGACGCGACGACCTGCGCATCTTCTACAACGAGAACCGTGTCCTGGAGAACGACGCGTTCTACGTGTGGATCGTCCAGTAACGGCCCCTAACATGGCCGCATGACGGAGCCAGCACTCACCACGGCCTCCAGCCCGGTCCACGTGGATTACCACACGTTCGAGCTGACCGACTCTGACAAACGCGCCCCCCTGGGGTTCGACACGTCGAACGGGTTGGTCTTCTCCCGGCCCGGGCAGGCCGTCATCTGCACCGGCATCAGCACGGGCCCGGTGAACGTCAGCGTCCAGGTGCGTCGGCATCCCCCCACACAGGTGGATGCCGACGCGTGGGACGAGATCATCGACCACAGCGTCGAAACAGCGACCGGCGCCCTGCGCGTCACGAGTGTGATGACCGACGCCCCGGATCTTCCCCTCCTCACACCGCAGGGACCGGGTACGTACCGGGTCCGGGTCCACGCGCGGGGCCGCGACAGCACCCCTGACGGCGTTGCCGGTGACCCCGTAGAGGACTATCTGCTCATCGTCTGGCCTGCCGAGTCTCAGCCGGACGAGATCCACAAGCAGACAGACCGCTACGGCGCCGAACTACGAGCCCAGCCAAGCAGGCCGGCCCCCCCGCCGCCCCCGGGCGATGACGAAGACGACCTGCGGCGGCGCACACGCGAACGGCTCCACCGCCGTCGCACACCGTAGGCCCTTTTCCTTCAACGGAGCCGTACTCGTTGCGGGTGATGGGATCGGCTCGGCCAAGGCTCACGTGTGTTTGCCCTGGCGGACTTCCACGAGGGGCAGCATGGTGACGGCGGCAGGAAGGCCGAGCTCCCGCGGCGTGGGACCGGCAGGGGTGGGGATGTCGGTGAGCCGGGCGAGGAGCGCGTCGAGGGCAGTCTGGCCGTCGTCGACCGCGGCACGTTCATCCTCGGTCAGCGGGATGGACGCGAGCATGCGCTGCAAGTTCTCTTTGGCCTCCAGGAGTTGGGCCTTGCTGGAGTCCTTTGGAGTGTAGAAGTCGCAGCGGGCGCAGGCCATCCGATGCTGGCACTGTTCGAAGAAGGAGTAGGTGCACCAGCCGTGGCCCAGGTCGTAGTACTGCCAGGGATCGCCGGTGGCCGCCGCGCCAGAGGCAACGGCGTCGCGGTCGACGAGGACCTCGATGGTCCGCACGTTGCGGGCGAAGTAGCCGGCTTCGCTGTATGCCTTGGCCAGCGTCTTGGGGGAGATCTTCGCGTAGAACTGGGTGGAGCTGGGCGACCGGTGCCCGAGCCATGCCTGCAGCTCGAACAGGGTCATCGGCTCCTTGGCGTTGTAGAGCTGGCTGGCGATGGTACTGCGGGCCCGGTGGCTGGTGATCTTGCCGCGAACATCGCGGGCGGGAACTCCGGCCTTCGTGCACAGCGCCGGGATGATCGTGCGGTTGATGTAGTCCTTGGAGACACGTTTAGCGCGGTGCGCGAACAGGAACGCCACGCGCTCGCCGGTCTTGGCGTCCAGCATCAGCGGCTGCTCGGGGCGGAGGGACTGCCAGACCTCTATGGCCTGTCCGAGCAGCGGGTCGACCGGCTTGGTGAAACTCGTGCCGGTCTTATGGGCCGGGACGTCCAGCAAGCAGACGGTGTCACGGGCGAGGACGTCTGCGGCGTCCGGACTGACGGCCGTGCCGTCGTGCTGCCAGCGGATGCACCCGGTGCGCAGGCGGCGGATCTCGTCGCTGCGTTGGCCGCTGAACAACCAGGTCAGCGCCACGGCGCGGGAGAGCTCGAAAGGGTAGCGCGGGCCGCTGCTGGTCGTGGGCAGGTCCTCGGCGGTGAGGTTGATGCCGGCCCACAATAGCTTGGCCCATACCCCGTCGGCGATGACGCGGGGGTTGGGACCCAGCAGTGCGCGGACGCTGCGGGGCGTCTCCAGAGCCCGCCCGGGATCGAACCGCCGCGGGATCCACTCCCATTCCTGAAGGTCGCGGAAGAACGCGCGGCTGGCGGTGAGCGCACTGTTCTTGGTGGAGGCGGACATCGGGTCTCCGAACACACCGCGGGTAGCGGTGCGTTCGACGTAGTCGCCTATCCGCATCCGGTCCACCGTGGCCACCCAGGCCGCGCAGGTCGCCCTCGTCCACTGCGCGGGCTCGGTGATCTGCGGCTGCTCGGCAGTCAGCCACCTGCCCATACGGGCGAGATCCTGACGGTAGGCCAGGCGGACGTTACGGCTGAGCGTGGAGGTGTCGAACCACCGGGAGACGATCTCGGCCCAGGGCGCGGCAACATCTGTCCATCGCTGGGCCCGCAGCTCACTCAACAAGGTCTCGTTGCGGGCGACGGGCGGCTCGCACCGTCCCAGCGCCGCCAGCGCCCGTTGGAGAGAGTGCAGGTCACCGGAAGCCCTCCCGGTGGAACGCACTGCTTGGCGCAGGCGTTCCAGCAATGCCGCATCCATATCTGCCAGCAGGGGGCTGCGGTTGAGGAGCATCGCGTGCGCGATCAATGTGCGTACGGCGTGGTTTCCGGCCGTTTCGAGGCGGTATCCCCAGCCGCGCAGCAGGCCGTAGACGGTGTCGACCTCTCGGTCCACGATCTCGGGGCCGAAGACCGTGCGGGCCCAGGCGCAGTCGTTCGAAGCGGAGGAACAGGGTCTCCTCCACCGGCGCGCCCAGGAGGTAGGCGTAGGCCAGCAGGCGGGGGCGACATGCTGGCGATGTCTGCGCCGGCCACTGGCGGCTCCATTCCTGCGCATTGGGCCCGATCAGACGCGTCCACACGGTCGTATCCCAGCTCCACCACGTCGACTCGGCCTCGGCGGTGCGGGCCAGCAGGATCCCGACCACCTGGTAGTCGACCCACCGGTGGTGTCCGGCCTTGTCCGGGATCCACAGGCAGGACCGCACCTGCTCCAGCGGCCCGAGCAACCGCGCCAACGCACTGCGTTCCGTCCGGGCCAGCCGGGAGGAATGCAACAGCCGCGGACCAGCCTGTACGAGTACCGCACGCTCGTCAGCGCCCAGTTGCGGCTCCCGGTCCCAGGATGCGCCGTCCAGCGGCCAGACCCAGCCGGGTCCCGTGTTTCCGGCGGGCAGGGCAGGCGCGGTCACCGCGGCCCTCCGGCGCCGGCACTCAGCAACGCGACCCGCTGGGCATGGATGTGCTCCATCCCGCGCGCGAACCTCTCGGCCAGGTCCCGGCCCGAGAGATGGATGTAACGCATGGTGGAGTCGGTGTGCTGGTGTCCGGCGAAGGTGGCGATCGCGTGCACCTCCCAGCCCATCCTGGCCAGGTCGGTCAGGCACAGGTGTCGCGTGGTGTGGGTGGAGAAACGCTCCACCCCGGCCTGCACAGCGATCCGGCGCACCACCTTCGACCACGTCCACAGGCTCAACGGCTGAGCGAAGTTACGCCGCGACTCGGACAGGAACAGCCCACCGCGCGCCCGGCTGAGCGTAGCCCGATGCACCAGGTACTGCGACAGCAGGACCCCGGTCGCCGCCGAGTAGGGCACGACCCGTTCCCGTCGGCTCTTGGTGGTCTCCGCCCGCACCCGCACCAGCCGCCGCCCCGGGTCCAGGTCGCCGGTGCGCAGCGAGCACAACTCCTCCCGGCGCAACGCCGCGTCGTAGGCCAGGGCCAGCATCAGCCGGGTACGCACCGGCTCGACGGCCGCTACTGTCAGGACGGCCCGCCACTGCTCGTCGCTGGGGATCCAGGGAAGTTTCACCAGCCTGTGCACCAGCCCACGCTGCCGCCCGCCGCCACGCGCCCCAGGGGCGTAGCGGCCCCGTCCGACGGGATTGTCCTGGCGCAACCCCTCCTCGACCAGGAAGTCGTAGAACAACCGCACCGACACCAGACGCTGCTGAAGCGTCGCGTTCGACAATCCGGCACCCGAGTCCAAAGCCACAAGGTTGGCGCCCCGACAGCTCGGCCGCGACCCCAACTCCCTTGCATACAGAGCAACATGGGCACGTGTGGCTCGCGCCGGGTCCACGCTCTCCCGCTCGCACAGCTCCAGGTACTCCGCCAGCCCCCGGGCGTAGGCATCAATCGTCCTCGGCGCCCGCCCCAAGTCCTGCCACACGTGCAACCAGGCCACTGCCTGCTCGTGCCGACCCAATATCGGCCATTTCTCCCTCAGCCCAACCATCTGGTACCGCTGATCCCTTCAGTCTGTGGGCCCCCGTACGAGACCGCCAGCTTCGCAACTGATTCCACGTAACTTCTAGGCCCTCCATGTGCGGGGCTGTCTTCCTGATGTCCTCGGCCGTCAGGTTGCTGCCGTCGTCGATCATCAGGAGGTCGCCGCCCGGACGAGCTGGTGGGCGACTTTCTGCTCGTGCGCGGTGAGGCGGCCCTGCTTGAGACGCGCGTATTCGCCGCCTGTCTCGGCGGAGATGATCCGGCGGAAGATGCACGTCGGCCACCGTCCGCCAGTGATATCCGTGCACCCGGCCGGACGGCGCCCCGCACACCGGGCAGACCACGGCCTGCGTCGGCGTCCGGGCTCGCACCACAATCCGCTCGCCCTCATCGGTGACGTTCTCGATGACCAGCGGGGACAGGCCCGAAAACACCGTCTGCACCAGCTCGTTGACATCCTTCACGGGAACGTCGACGACCCTCACGACTCTCCGTCACCACCGAATGTGCGACAGGGCCGTTCAATTGACACACCCGGAGCTCGCGCGCGAGACCGGGCGGCAGTAGGTCACGGTGTCAGGACGATACGCCCGAAGACCTCGCCAGCATCCATCCGCCGGTGGGCGTCTGCTGCGGCTTCGAGCGGGAGGACGGCGTGGACGACGGCGCTGAGGTCGCCCCGCGCCGCGGTCTCGAACTGGTCGGCGCGTACCCGGGCCAGGTCAGCTCGCGGCACCGTGTCCAGACTGAAGGTCGCGACCGACACCGACTGCCGGAACCGGCTCAGCAGCGCCGACCCAAAGTCCGCCGGAGGAGGCCCGGCGACGAGGCCGACCAGCATCAGTCGACCATTGGGTGCGAGCCGCGCGAGGAACGAGGGCAGCGCTGGCCCGGCGACGACGTCGACGATCACATCGAAGCCGGCTGGCTCGGGACCGCGCGTACTGTTCCCGTCACGGTCGAGCACGTGTGTCGCGCCGTACTCCATCAGCCGCTCGCCCCGCTCGGCTGACGATGTAGTCACCGCAACTGCCCGTGCGCCAGCTCGGGCTGCGATCTCGACGGCTGCGATGCCGATGCTGCCGGCCGCGCCACGTACCAGCACGGTCTCGTCCTTGGCGAAGTGCGCCTGCTGCAGGGCAAAGTGCGCCACCGGGGCCGCGCTGCCGAGTGTCACCGCGGCGACGGGCGTCAGGTCGGCGGGAAGTGGCGTGACAGTCTCAATCCTCGCGACCGCGTGCTCGGCGTAGCCGCCGAAGACGCCGGTGAACGCCCACACACGTCGGTTGAGCCACGACGCCTCGACGCCCGCTCCCACCGCCGTAATCGTCCCAGCCACCTCGCTTCCCAGCACCAGACCGTCGCGAGCCATGACCGGGCCGAGTGCGCCAAGCGTGCCGCGCCGGATCACCGCGTCGACTCCGCCGACCCCGATCGCCGCGGTCCGGATGACGACCTCGCCTGAGCTTGGGCTGGGGACCGGGACATCGACGACCTCCATGCCGTCCGGGCTGCCGAAGGTACGGATCGAGATTGCTCGCATGCATCGCTCCTGGCTGGTTCGAGCCGGTTGGCTCCCGTACGATCGAACGTGACGGACGCGTGCGTCCACTTGCTGTTGTGAGAGAGATCGCCTGCCAGATGACTCACCTGCTGCGTGTCGACGCGAGGGAGAACCGCGACCGTGTCCTCGCCGCGGCCCGGGAGCTCTTCGCGGAGTCCGGGCTGGAGGTGACGATGCGACAAATCGCCCGGCGTGCGGCCGTCGGGCCCGCGACCCTGTACCGCCGGTTCCCGACGAAGCAGGACCTGGTGCTCAAGGCGTTCGAGGAAGAGCTCGCCGAGTGCAGCTCAATCGTCTACGACGGCAGCGCCGACCCGGACCCGTGGCGCGGGTTCTGCGACGTCGTCGAGCGCACCCTGCTCCTCAACGCGCGCAACCAGGGCTTCACCGACGCGTTCATGTCGGCGCATCCCGACGTCATTGACTTCGCGGCACACCGCGAGGAACTGGGCCGTGTCGTCTCGACCATCATCCGCCGCGCGCAGGCTGCAGGCCGGCTGCGTCCGGACTTCGTGTTCGATGACTTCGTCGTCATCCTCCTCGCCGGCCGCGGACTCACCGCCGCACCCGCCTCCACGCGCGACGCGGCCGTACGCCGTTTCGCGGCTTTCATGATCGACGGCCTCCGCGTCGCCGACACCGAGCCAGGCACCCGGGCCAGTAGCGCCGCGGGAGAGGGAAGCTCCAGACCGCGACCACACCCTCGATCGTGACGAGCCTCGATGCTGCCGAGCACACCGGTGCCCGCGCGGTCTCCGCCCGGGACCTCGCCTGGCTTGGCCGTCCCCGCAAACGAGCGAGCACCCACTTCGAGGACGCGCTGAAACTCAGGAAGCCGGGGTTCGACCGCGTCCGCGTCATGGACCGCGTCGGGCTCACCGCCGCGCTGTTCGACGAGGGTGAGGCCGAGCGGGGCGCCGCGGCGGCCCAGCAGGCGCTCGACGACGCTGCTCGGGTTGACTCCACACTGGTGGCCTCCCGGCTCACCACCCTGCTCGACGCGGCCCGCTCGTACGAGACAGCCGCCGTCGACGAGGTGCGTACGAGGGTGAAGGATCTCGCCGCCGCCCGGCCGAGCACCATCGCGGCCTGAGACCATCGAGCGTATGGGCAAGCACAGCCGTCCCGGACCGCCGAACCAGCCGTCGCGCGCTCTCCCGCGCGTCGATGCCGACGACCCGCTCGCCGCGTATACCAAGCGGCGCCGTCCCCCGATGGACCAGTACCGGCGTCACCGGCCGCTGCACGGCGGTGCCGGCCACTGTCGACCCGAGGAGCCCAGGGCCTTGGAGGAGTGGGACGGTTTCGCCTACGTCCCTGTCGGCACTGCCCTCAACCTCGCAGCATCCACAGCCTGGGCTCACGGGCTCGACTCCCACGAATCGACCGATCAGGAATAGGGCCTTGGCAGAGGCGCCCCGGCGGTACGGTCACGTGCCCGGCAGGGCTGGTGTTCGAGGCAGGCGCTGGCAGCTTCAGCGAACGCCTCAAGCGCTTCCTTGATCTCTTGCAGCGGCGGGCGAAGCTTTTCGTCAGGACGCAAGGAAGGTGCTCCCTCGTCCATAGGGTCGAGGTGAAGCGCCTGCCTCTGAGCGTTGGTAATGAGCGCCGCAGCCTCGGCGTCCCGAAGGGGGCCATCTGCAGCGGTGTGGGCTCGGTCTCGGTCGGATCGTGCGTGGTAGGCACCCCGTAGGTGCGCATCGCACGCACGAACCCGTCGGCCACGGCCCGGCCGGAGGGCACCGCCAGGACGGTGGCGGTGACGACGAACCTGGAGTGGTCGTCGATCCCAGTGAGCATCTTGCACTCGCGTCCATCGGCCAGGAAGATCCCGCCGACCAGGTCGAGTTGCCACAGGTGCATCGGTGTCTCGCGCTGCCACCGCTTGCACTTGCGGCGATGCTGCTGCTTCTGGTGCCGGATGGGCCCGTTACGTTCAATAACGCGGTGGACCGTTGCGCACGACGGCGCTGTGGCAGGGCTGGTCTCGGCGAGTTCTAGGCGATCCGCCGGGCGCCCCAGCGGGGGGTTCGCCCGGCGCATCTGGCAGGCCAGGGCCTCGACTTCAGCCGGAAGCCGCGTCGGACTGGTCCGCGGGCGTCGGGGCTTCTCCCGCAACCCTTCGAACCCGCCAGCGTCGTACTTCGACTTCCAGGTGTAGATCGTCTGCGCGACACGCCGTACCGAACGGCCACCGCACTGACTGGCGAGCCGTCGAGTACCTCAAGAACCGCGCGGTACCGCTGTTGCGGCTTTCTATGCTCCCGCTCGATTGGGGCCTCGAAAGTAAGTCGGAGACCGTGGTCCGTGTCGATTCTGGTCTTGTGTGTGCGGCCATCTTCGGCACGGTCGAAGGGCGCTCTTGCTGCACAGGCCTTGAGCCTGGACGTCTCCATGCCCCAGCGTAGATGGTGCATACTGGACGATGCCCCGGTAATTGGCTCCGAACGTGGCAGCGATCGCGTGATCGGTGCTGTTGACGGGGTCCTTTCGCTTCGCGGGCTTTCCGAGGGCGAGATAGCGTACGCGTTTGGCTTTGACCAGGTTCCGGGGCCACGGAGAGCGATCTGCCCGTTGACACGTCGGTTACGGCCGGTGTTCTTCCCTGCAGGTCTCGGTGCTCTGGGCCCCATCGGTCC
This sequence comes from Streptomyces sp. 7R007, assembly GCF_054850255.1. NCBI lineage: Bacteria > Bacillati > Actinomycetota > Actinomycetes > Kitasatosporales > Streptomycetaceae > Streptomyces > Streptomyces sp. 7R007. The sequence continues at coordinate 20,600 of NZ_JBTWMV010000076.1, forward strand.
GTCTGTGGCAGCGCGCGACGGCGATAGGACGTCCTGGGCGGGCATGCAGAGACGTGTTGGATGTGGGCGCATATTCGTCGTCTGCTTCGGTGATGTCAAGTTCACCGCTATCAGGGGCAATTAAGTCCCTATAGTGCTCCACCGGGCGACGTCACAGCGTGCGATGGGGCACGCGGAGGCAGGGAAAAGCGCATGGAACGTGCGTTGGACGAGGTGCTGGCGCAGCTGACGATCAGGGATCGGCTCCGTGTACGCGGGTTACGGTTCGGGCGTCCGAACGGGGCGTTGATCCTTCAGCTGGAGGGGGAGGAGAACGCGGTACGGGGATGGCCGCACGCCTTCCACAAGCGGCACTATGGTGTGCTGCCGGTCAACCGGCCGGACGAGGTGCCGCGCGAGGTGTCCGAGGAGCAGCAGGTCGCCACCGAACTGCTGGCCATCGCCCAGGGCTGTGGGCACGACGGCCGCCCGGCCTACCGGCTGCCCATCAGCTTTCCCCGGTTCGCGGCGGCGTACGCGGCCTTGTACGTATGGCAACCGGACGACGCGCAGCTGCCGGCCCACCAGATCTCCGCGATCGCGCACATGGTCAAGCAGACGATCGCCGAGGAACACCGTCACTCTCTGCGGGAGATGAAGCAGCGGGCGGCGGCCCTGGCCCACCACGAGTACATGACCACCCGGCTGGGGTGTTTCGCCGGCTTCCTCGTCGCGCTGACCGAAGCCTGCCGCATCCCGCACCGCAGCACGGTGCGCTGGTACCGCAGGAAGTGGTTCCCGAAGCGGCCCATGCCGGAGTGGGCGGTCTTCCAGGAGCTGCGCGACTGGCACAAGAAGCCTGGTGAGGTAGTCGGCGAGGGAGTTGAGGATCTCGTCGGCTGTCTTGGTCCAGGTGAAGGGCCGCGGGTTCTCGTTCCAGGTGTTGATCCATGCGGTGATGTCGTCTTCGAGGGCCTTCACGGAGGTGTGGACGCCGCGGCGGATGAGTTTGTCGGTGAGCAGGCCGAACCACCGCTCGACTTGGTTCTTCCAGGAGGAGCCGGTTGGGGTGAAATGGACGTGGAAGCGAGGGTGTTTGCCGAGCCACGTTCTGATCTCGGCGGTGTTGTGGGTGGCGCAGTTGTCGCAGACGAGGTGCACGTCGAGTCCGGTGGGCACCGCCTTGTCGATCCGGGTCAGGAACTTTTTGAACTCGATCGCCCGGTGGCGGCGGTGCAGTGCCGATATGACGGTGCCGTCGGCGATGTTGAAGGCGGCGAACAGACTGGTGATGCCGTGCCGCAGATAGTCGTGGGTGCGGCGTTCGGGCATGCCCGGCATCATCGGCAGCACCGGCTGGGACCGGTCCAGTGCCTGGATCTGGCTCTTCTCGTCCACGCAGAGCACCACCGCCTTCTCCGGCGGGTGGTGGTACAGGCCGACCACGTCGACGACTTTGGCGACGAACTGCGGATCGGTGGACAGCTTGAAGGCGTCCTGCAGGTGGGGTTTGAGGTCGAACCGCTTCCAGATCCGCCCGATCGTCGACTTCGACAGGCCGGTGCGCTGGGCCATCGAGGCCCGTGACCAGTGCGTGTCCTGGCCCGGGAGCGACTCCAGGGTGGCCACGACGACCTCCTCGACCTGGTCGAGGAGGATCGAAGGCGGCCGGCCCGAGCGTGGCTCGTCGTGCAGACCATCGAGGCGCTTGGCGATGAACCGGGCCCGCCAGCGGTCCACGGTCGACCGGTCGATGCCGAGGTCGGCCGCGGCCTGCTGGTTCGTCCCGCCCTCCGCGCAACGCAGCACGATCTTGGCCCGTAACGCGAGAGACTGGGCGGTCTTGGCCTGCCGCGCCCACTGCTGCAGCTGCCCGCGCTCAGCATCGTCCAGGACCAGTTCGGCCTTCGGCCGGCCGATCCAGCCGGCGTCCTCAAGCCCGGCCATCCGCTCTGCGGCGAACGCCCGACGCCACTTGTCGACCGTCTTGGCCTGGACACCGACGAGCCGCGCGACACCCGCGTTCGACATGCCGTCAGCACACGCGAGGATGATGCGGGCCTTCTCAGCCGAGCGCCGATGCGGCGTGTTCGTCCGGCGCACCAACTCGGCACGCTCAGCCTCGGACAAGGTGATCGCCACAGCAGACGGGCCCGAATGTGACATGCCGACAGGGTAGTAACTAACCCTCAGGATTTCTGGCGCATCACACTAGCGGACGCCCTGGCCGGCCAGTACAAGCGTCCGGAGAAAAGAAGCCGAAGAAGCGATCGACTATCGGCCGCTGTCACTCAAATGGGCGCCGGTACTGAACAGCGGTCTGCACTCCGACTACACAAGTGCAGTCGGAGTGCAGTCGGCCCTGAGCTTGGCGTTTAACATCGCGGGTCACTCGTCCTGCTGACCTGCGGTTCTTCACGGGACAGCGGAGGCGGCCGTTCTCCACGCTTCGAGATGTCGAGTAACGAAGTCGAGAGAACGGCCGCTGCCCATGAGTCTGCCCGTCGATGTGCCCGGAAGTGAGGCGTTGGGTCTGTTGTCCCGCTTTCGGGTCGAGTTCTACGAGTGTCTCTACCAGCGGGCGGATGCGCTCTTCGAGCTCGCCGACGCGGTGCTGTGCGCGGACGGGCCGGTGAAGACGCTGGTCGAGCTGTCCCTGGCAGTCGAGCACCGGCGTGGGCATGGTGCCCTGTACGCCGCGCTGGACCGGGGCTGGCTGGAGCCGGTGCGGCTGCGCCGCGCTCTGGCCGGCCTGCCGCTGCCGAGGGCGGCCGACGGACGGGTCGTGCTCGCTGTGGATGTGTCGCACTGGCTGCGGCCCGATGCGCCGACCAGCGACGAGCGGCTGTTCTGTCACGTCTACGGACGCGGCGACCGCACGACGGACCAGTTCGTGCCGGGCTGGCCGTACTCCTTCGTCGCCGCTCTGGAAACGGGCCGCACTTCCTGGGTCGCGCTCCTGGACGCGGTCCGTCTGGGTCCGGCGGACGACGCCACTCAGGTCACCGCCCGCCAACTCCGTGACACAGTCGTCCGGTTGATCGCGGCCGGGCACTGGCGGCCGGGCGATGCCGAGATCCTGATCGTCATGGACTCCGGCTACGACACCGCCTACCTCACCCACGCCCTGGCGGACCTCCCGGTGGTGCTGGTCGGACGTCTGCGCTCGGACCGCGTCATGCTCCGCGACGCCGGACCCGCCCGCTCCGGACCGCGTGGCGGGCGCCCCCGTCGGCACGGCGGCGTCCTCACCCTCGCCAAGCCCGACACCTGGCACACCCCCGATGTCACCACCTCCACCCACACCACCCGATACGGCACCGCCGAGGCGACGACCTGGGACCGGATGCACCCCAGACTCACCCATCGCGGCCCCTGGCTCGACCATGCCCACGAGGAACTTCCCCTCCTCCACGGCACGTTGATCCGGCTGAAGGTCGAGCACCTGCCGGGCGACCGCGACCCGAAACCCCTCTGGCTGTGGTGCTCAGCCACCGGCGCCACACCCGCGGACATCGACCGCTGGTGGCAGTCGTTCCTCCGCAGATTCGACCTGGAACACACCTTCCGGCTCATGAAACAGACCCTCGGCTGGACCACCCCGAAGATCCGCCACGCGGACACCGCCGACCTGTGGACCTGGCTCATCATCGCCGCTCACACCCAGCTCCGCCTCGCCCGGCCGCTCGCCGAGGACCTCCGCCGGCCCTGGGAACGCCGCACCGAACCCCGCCGCCTGACCCCCGCCCGCGTCCGGCGCGGGCTTCGCAACCTCCGCGCCGCGACCGCGAGACCGGCAGCCGCGCCAAACCCACACGACCGGGCCCTGGACGACCTCCCGGCTCGAAGAACAAGCAGCGGGCCACACGTCACGACGTCGGCAAGACGGCCAGACGCGCCGAATCAATCAAGGAACATCAAGCCCGACGACCATAAACGCCAAGCTGGGACGAAGTCCAGCAATAC
>NZ_JBTWMV010000077.1:0-23309 GCF_054850255.1 Streptomyces sp. 7R007
GACCGGCCACCACCTCCCTTAGTGTCGCCAGAACTTGGCTGTGCATTGGCGTCAGACCCCTTGTAGGCAAGCAAGTGTCGACAGTACCGTCATCGTCGAACCTCGCCTGCAGGCCTTCTCCATGGGTTCGCCCGTCGTCTTCGCCGTCGCCGTCCGCTGCGCCGGCGAGGACCGGCCATGCCCGAATGCACTGGTAGACAAGGGAGTTGACAGTGGTACGCAGAAGCAGCACAGGAGCGAAGCGTCCGGCGGGGACATCCATCCTGGAGCAGGACGTCACCTACCGGGCCCGCCCCCGCGCTCTCCTCGTGGCGATCGCCGGCCTCGCGACGGCCCCCGCGTTGGCCACCCCGGCCGCGGCACACTCCACCCGGAGCGGCACGTCCCTCACCGTCTCCTCCGGCGAGACCCTCGAACTCACCGAGACCACCACGCTGAGCAGGCTCACCATCGAGGAGGGCGGTGTCATCGCCGCCCCGGACGGCCATCGCCTCACCCTCACCGTCAACGGCGTCGAGACCGGCGCCACGCTCAGCGCCCTCACCGACGGCTACGGCGGTCTGGCCACCGCCATCGCCGCCGGCACCTACCGCGGCAAGATCGTCCTCGATGTCGCCGCCTCGAACGACGTCACCTACAGCGACCTCACCTTCCCCTTCCGCCAGGCCCTCTACGTCGACGCCGACGGAGTCGATGAGAGCAGGTCGGTCCCCTCCGACGTCCGCGGCGGCACCGTCACCGACACCGGCGCCAAGGACATCACCCTGCTCTCCAACGGCGAGGCCTTCAACGGCGTGTACGTCACCGGCGGCGGCTCCTACACCCTCACCCGCCCCCGGATCGCCTTCGACGGCAACGGACGCTGCGACTTCATCGGCTACGGCGCCTCCGTCGTCGGCACCGGCGCGGGCACCCGCCTCGTGCTGGACGGCGCCGTCATCAAGAACGAGGGCGTGGTGCGCACCGCCATCATCGCCGACGCCACCGCCAACGTCGTCGTCAAGAACTCCACGATCCACTGCGCCAACGGCAGCCACGTGCCCGCCGAGTACCCCGAGACCGGCACGGGCGACACCCGCTACATGATCACCGTGCCGTGGATGCTGGGCATCTCCGGCAACGTCCGGGCCACGAACCTGCTTGGCGCATCCACCCGGGCGTCGTACATCAACTCCTCCATCTCCTCGGAGACCTGGGGCGCGCTGTCCGTCGACGGCGGCAGCAACTGCACGCTCACCGCGATCAACAGCCGCATCGCCAACACCGGCGGCCAGGGCTACGGCAGTTACGCCATCGGCAACGTCACCGAGCACTTCCTCGGCTGCACCTTCGACGTCGGCGACTACGCCCTCATCCACTGGGGCGCCTCCGCCCACTACGGCGACAGCACCAAGGACGCCGTGGCGGCACTCAACGAGTCGCTCGAACTCGGCCTCACCCAGGTGGAGTTGAACAGGCTGCCGGTACGCCCGACCATCATCGACGCCGGCCGTTTCATGGTCATGTGGTACGCGGCGGGCTCGGTCACCATCGACGGCGGCACCCGCGTCACCACCGGGGAGACCACCTTCGTGTGCAAGGCGGTCGCCGGCAAGGTCACCGTCGACGGCTCCCGGGGCGCCACCCTCAACCCGGGCAACGGCGTCATCTTCCAGCTGATGGACACCGACCGGCCCAGCAGCGTCTCCGTCACCGGCAAGCCCTGGAAGACGGAGATGATCGGCACCTACACGGAGCCCACCGGCTCCGCCGCCAAGTCCTCGACCTGGGTCACCACCAGCCCCCAGTCCACCGACGCGACCGCCGCCTTCACCGACATCGAACTGACCGGCGACTTCTACAACGCCGTCCGCGGCGGCGGCAACGCCGGCCTGCAGGGACAGAACCTCGTCCTCGACTTCACCCGATCCACCGTGCGGGGCGTCATCTCCGCAACGACCACGAAGCACCGCGTCTCCACCATCACCATGGCCCAGTACCGGCAGATCAGCGAGGTCACCAACACCCCGGGCCCGGTCGTCAACAACGGCGTGATCGTGACCCTGGGCAGCGGCTCCACCTGGACGGTCACCGGCACGTCCCACCTCAGCGCACTGACCCTGGCCGCCGACGCCGCGGTCAAGGCCCCTCGCGGCAAGACCGTCACCTTCACGGTCGACGGCACACCCACCACCCTCCAGGCGGGCCGCTCCTACACGGGCGCGCTCACCCTGACAGTGGCCTGAGACGGTCTGAACCGGCCCCCGGGAAGCGACTGCCTCCCGGGGGCCGTGGGCATCCCGCCCGCACCGCAGGGTGTCGACAGGCAACGCCCGGACAGGGCAGAGGCCCTGCTTCACTTGCGGTAGTGTCGACAGCGTTCGGCCATTCCGAGACCGGGACCGCACGGAAAGCAGAGGGACGCGGCGCATGTCGGATCAGGACACACACCTCGTGCTGGATCGGCTGCTGCGCCTGCGCGACCGGCGCGAGCCGCTGGTGGCGCAGATCGCGGAGTGGGTCGGCTCCGGCATCATCGAGGGCCGCCTGGAGCCCGGCCAGGACCTCAACAGCGTCGAGCTCTCCCGCCGCTTCGACACCAGCCGCACGCCCGTACGCGAGGCCCTGATGCTGCTGGAGCAGGAGGGCCTGGTCGAGATGAAGGCGCGCCGTCGGCCCCGGGTCGCCGCGCCCTCCCTCGCCGACATCCGCGACATCTACCAGGTGCGCCGGCAACTGCTGTCGATGCTCGCGGGCCTGCTGGTCGAGCGGGCCACCGACGAGCAGCTGGCCGAGCTGCGCACCCGGGTGGAGTCGATGCGCAAGCTGGCGGACGCCGGGGACGTGGATGCGTACTTCTGGAGCCATGTGCTGCTGCAGGAGCGGATGACCGAGATCGTCGGCAACAGCACCCTCAAACAGATCCTGGACTCGCTCGCCCTGCGCACCCTGATGCTGCGCCACCTGAGCCTGACCCGCCCGGGACGGCTGGCCTACAGCGTGGACGACCAGGAGCGGCTGATCCAGGCCTGCGAGGAGCGGGACGGCGAACTCGCCTCAGCCCTGATCGCGGGCGCGACCGTGCGGGCGCTGCGGGCCGTGGAGGAGCAGATCGAGCAGGACGCGGCGGGCAGCCGCAAGACGGCACGCAGGCGCCGCCCCGCGAACTGACCGCGCGGTGTCCCTACTTGGCGAGCACTCCGCCGTCCACGGGGAAGTTCCCGCCGGTCACCCACGCCGACTCGTCGGAGACCAGGTAGACGGCGCACCAGGCGATGTCCTCGGGCCGTCCCACCCGCCCCAGCGGGATGCGCGCGAGCAGCGCCCGCTGCGCCGCGCCCTCGTGGGCGCCCGCCGACTCGGTGGCCGGGGTGCGCACCATGCCCGGTGAGATGGTGTTGGCGCGGATGCCCAACGGCCCGCCTTCCACCGCGAGTTGACGGGTCAGCCCGAGCACTGCGGCCTTGCCCGCGCAGTGCGCGACCATCCCGAAGGTGCCGCTGCCTCGGAAGGCGTTGACGGAGGCGAAGTTGACGATCGAGCCGCCCCCCGACGCCCGCAGATGCGGCCAGGCGGCCTGCACCGGAAGGAAGACGACGTCAGTCTCGCCGCGCATCGTCGGCGTCCACTGACGGTCGAAGTCCATCTCGGCGGCGGTGGCCATGTGGGGCGCGATGGCGCCGGCGGTGACCAGGGCGTCGACGCGGCCGTGCCGGGCGAACGCCTCGTCGGCGAATTGGCGGGCGTCGGCGGGCTCGGTCATGTCCAGCGGGGCGAGCACCTCGACGGCGAGTCCACGGTCCGCGGCGAGCTTTCGGGTGCGCTCGGCGGCGGCCGGGTCGATGTCGCAGCCGACCACGATGGCGCCCTGCTCCGCGAAGAGCAGCGCGCAGCCTTGTCCGATGCCGGCGCCGGCGCCGGTGACGAGGGCAACCTTGCCGGCGAGCCGGCCGGTGCCGGATGCCGTCGGGGGCTCGGGGCGGGGATGGGTCACGTGGTCCTCCTGGGATAGGCGTGCGGGGGCGGCGGTCACTCGTCCGTGTCAGTGGCGGCCGGCGGCTCGACGTCCAGCGCGACCAGGAAGCGGGAGACCATGTTGTACGCCGCCACCGTGACGGTCAGTTCGACCAGTTCGGCGGGGGTGAAGTGGTCGCGCAGGGCGTCGAAGACGGCGGCGGGGACATGGACGTCGCGGGTCATGACGTCGGTGTAGGCCAGGACGCGGCGCTGTCGTTCGTCGAGGTCGGGATGGTCCGTGACGTCGTCGGCGCGCAGCGCGGCGAGGTGCCGGTCGGTGAGGCCGGCGGCACGTGCCTCGGGCTCGTGGGCGGCCCATTCGTAGGGGGCCCGGTTGCGCACGGCGATCCGCAGGACGACCAGCTCGCGCACGTCGGCGGGGAGGGTCATGCGCCGTCGTACGGCACCCAGCAGGCTGTTCCAGCCGTCCGCCACCGCGGGGCTGTGCAGCAGCACCCGGTCCAGGGGGCGCAGCGTGCCGCCGCGCCGGGCGCGGATGCGGTCCGCGATGTCCCCGGCGCCATCAGTGTCCGGCAGTCGTGCCACGGGAGTCCTGCCTTCCACGGGTGAGCGGGGCGGGCCGTCGCTGGAGGTCCTGGTGGACGGTGTCGCCGAAGAACATGACGGGTGAGCGGTCGGGCCCGGTGAAGCCCGGCCAGGGCGGCAGGTCCCCGCCGCCGGGGTCGCCGGTGGCGACGAAGCGCGCCCAGGTGCCGGCCATCCGGGCGGCCAGCCGCCGGTCGGTGTCCTGCCACGGCCACTCGGGCCGCCGGTCGAGGTTGTCCAGGACGTAGGGCAGTTCGGCCGTGTGGTAGGCGCCCAGGTCGGGCAGTCCGGGCGGCAGCGGGGGCCGCCGGCCGAACCGGTACAGCCAGGTGGGCGCATCCGTGGCGGCGTGTGACAGCGCCCACTGCCAGACGGGGCCCACGAACCGGGCGTCCCCGACGGCCCCGGCGTCCTCGCCCGCGGCGGCGTAGACCGTGCCCTCGTCGAGGTTGGTGCCCACCAGCAGCGGCACGCGGTGCTGACGGCCGTCGGCGAAGACGTCGTCGGTCGGTTCGGTCAGCACCCGGCCGTCGACGACCGGCCCGAAGTGGCCGCGGACGACGAGTTCGACGCCGGAGATCCGGCGCAGGGCCGCCACGTCCCGGCCGCCGAAGTCCTCGGCATACGCCAGGCCGCGCCGCAGTGCCTCGCCCTGGCCGGGCAGCGGTCCCTCGGCACGGCCCACGCCGGAGGCGCTCTGGCCGAGAGCGGCCCGAAAGAGGGGGCGGGCGGCGGGGGCGGCCATCAGATGGCAGATGTGCGCGGCGCCCGCGGAGTTGCCGGCCAGGGTGACCTGGTCGGGGTTGCCGCCGAAGGCCGCGATGTTCTCGCGCACCCAGGTGAGGGCGGCGACGATGTCGAGGAGCCCGTAGTTGCCGCAGGCGCCGAGGTCGTCCTCGGCGGCCAGGCCGGGGTGGGCGAGGAAGCCGAGGGCGCCGAGGCGGTGGTTGAGGGTGACGACCACCAGACCCCGGCCGGCCATGGCGCGGCCGTCGTGGATGTCCTGCGAGCCATGCCCGTAGCGGTTGCCGCCGCCGTGGATCCACACCATGACCGGCAGTCCGGTGCCCGTCGCGGGGGCGGGGGTCCACACGTTGAGGTAGAGGCAGTCCTCACTCATCACCAGCGGACGGCGGTCGGCGAAGTTGGTGCGGTACATGACGGAGTCGGTCGGCGGCTGCGGCTGCAGCGGCGCCGGTGCGAAGGTGTCGGCGCGGCGTTCCCCGTCCCACCGGACGCCGCGCCGGGGCGGTCGCCAGCGCAGGTCGCCCACCGGCGGTTCGGCGAAGGGCACGCCGCGGAAGACGGCGACGGGACCGTCCCACTCCCCCACCAGCCGCCCGACGCCGGTGCGCGCCCGGGGTGCGTCGGCGCCGCCCGCCCGGACGCGGACCCCGCCTACCTCGCCGCCGGCAACGACGGCGCCCGGCGCGGGCGCGCCGGTGCGGGAGGCGTTCACATGTGCCGCGCTCACGCCGGCGCCTTGTGCAGCGAACCGTTCTTCATGATCGCCAGGAGTCGGTCGCGGTCCTGCAGGATGCGGATGTCTCCCAGCGGGTCGCCGTCGACGAGGACCAGGTCGGCGAGGTATCCCTCGCGGACGAGGCCCAGTTCGTCGCCCATGCCCATCACCTGGCCGCCGTACTCGGTGGCGGAGCGCAGCGCCTCGGCCGGGGTGAAGCCGAACCAGTCGACGAACAGCTCCAGGTCGCGGGCGTTGCGCCCGACCGGGTTCCAGGCGAAGCCGTAGTCGCCGCCGGGCACGACACGCACGCCGCGCCGGACCAGTTCGGGCACCACCTGGCGGACCGCCTTCTCGGTGGCCTCGACCTCCATGCCGGGCTCGGGCTCACTGTCGGCCTCGTGCAGGTTGGCGTGGATGATGCCGGGGGTGGGCGCGACGAACAGCCGGTCGCGGGTGGCCTCCAGCAGGTCGAGGGCCTCTTCGTCGGCGAAGGTGCAGTGGTAGACGGCGCGGATGCCGTGTCGTACGGCCATCTTGACCGACTCGGCGGCGTGCGCGTGGGCGGTCAGCCAGACGCCGCGCTCGCGGGCGGCCACCGCCGCTGCCGCGACCTCCTCTTCCGTGAACTGCACGATCCGGGAGGTGCCCTGTACCACCGCGCTCTCGCCGGACAGCGACAGTTTGACGATGTCGACGCCGAGGTCGGCCATCTCGCCGACGAAACGGCTCACCGACCGCGGGTCCGAGGCGCGTCCGTCGGTGCCCGGGAAGTCGTAGACGCCGGGCTCGACCATGCCGGCGGTGCCCTCCCAGGAGGCGGCCTTGAAGCGCGGTCCGGGCATCCAGCCCTCGGCGAACGCCTTGCGGGCGGCGGTCTCGGTGCGCGGCAGCCGGTTGCCGCCGGAGTAGGCGCTGGTGAATCCGTGGTCCAGCAGGACCCGGCCGGCGTGTGCCACCAGCAGGGCCTTCTCCTCGTCCGGCTCGTCACGGCGGTGCGAGCGGTGTTCGACGGTGGAGCCGAACCCGAGATGGGTGTGGGAGTCGACCAGGCCGGGGATGAGGGTGCCGCCCCCGCCGTCCACCACCCGCGCCCCGGCCCGGCGCGCGGCGGGCAGGTGCGCGGCGACGGCGGTGATGCGTTCGCCCTCGACGAGGACCTCGGCGGGGAAGGGGTCGCGTCCCGTGCCGTCGAAGACGTGGACGCCGGTGAAGACGGTGGTGTCGCTCATGGTGCGCTCCTGATGATCGCGTCGACCGGCCCGTGGCGCGGGGACACTTCAGCGAAGTGTCAGGCCCGGTCCAGCAGTTCGATGAGATTGCCGTACGGGTCGGTGACGAAGGCCATGGTGGCGCCCGGGCGCGGGGCCGGGCGCGGTGGCATGCTGACGCCGGCTCCGGCGGCGACGAGCCGTTCGAACTCGGCGGCCACGTCGTCGACGCACAGGCACATGTGCCCGTAGCCGTGGGTGCCGGCCGCATCCTGCGGGCTGCCCGCGACCGGGCCCGGCCGGGCGGAGGGGCGGTGCAGCAGTTCGATGCGGTAGCCGCTGTCGTGCAGCAGCATCACCCCGCGCAGGTCGGTGCCCGGGACGGCGAACACCGGCGCTGCCGTCAGCGTGAGGGCGGTGCGGTACCAGGCGGTGGCGGCCTCCAGGTCGGGGACGGAGATGCCGACGTGGTCGAAGCGTGTCATCGCTCAGCCCACCGCCCGTTCGGTCGTCTCCCGGCCCCGGTCGGCCCGCGCCGCCTCGGCGGCCGCCGGTGCCTCGCGGATTAGGGTCAGGACCCGGGTGCGCAGCTTGGTGAAGCGGTGGTCGGCGCGGGTGGTGATCTGGTCGCGGCCGGTGCCGAGGCCGACAGTGAGGTTGTCGACGACGCGGGTCGGGCGGCCGCCCAGGACGACCACGCGGTCACCGAGGTAGACGGCCTCGTCGATGTCGTGAGTGACGACGATGACGGTGATGCCCAGTTCGGCGCGGAGCGAGAGGGTGAGGTCCTCCAGGTCGAAGCGGGACTGCGCGTCGACCGAGCCGAAGGGCTCGTCCATCAGCAGCACAGGGGCGTCATAGGCGAGACCGCGGGCGATGGCCACGCGCTGCTGCATCCCGCCGGACAGCTGCCAGGGGTACTTGTCCCCGACGCCGGACAGGCCCACGGCCTCCAGGCACTCCTCAGCCCGCCGGTTGCGCTCGGCGCGCCGGACTCCCATGCCCTCCAGGGGAAACGCCACGTTGTCGCGCACCCGCATCCACGGCAGCAGGGAGCCTCGGTAGTCCTGGAAGACCACGGCGATGTCGGCGTGCGGCCGGGTGAGCGGTTCGTCGCCGTAGCGGACGGTGCCGGAGGTGGGCCGCAGCAGACCGGACAGGCAGCGCAGCAGGGTGGTCTTGCCAGCTCCGGACGGGCCGACGACGCAGACGAACTCGCCGGGGTCGACCCGCAGCGACAGGCCCTCGATCACCCGGTGTTCGTCCGCGCCGTGGCCGAACGTCTTACAGACGTCCTCCACCACCAGGCTGGATCCGCCTGTCTTCAGATGTCGCTGCATGTGGTGACCTCGTTCCGGGGCTGGGGCTTGGTTCGCCGGGTGCGGGGCGGACGCTGCTGGTGCCAGCCCAGCAGGAGGTGCTCGGCCGCGAGGAGCAGCACGCTCAGGCCGTAGCCGAGGATGCCGATCAGCACGGTGCCGGCCCAAGTCTCGGGGACGGCGAAGCTGGATCCGCTCTGCAGGATGAAGTTGCCCAGGCCCACCGGGGAGCCGTAGATCTCGCTGACGACCATGAGGACGACCGCGATGGACAGGGCGACGCGGATGCCGGCGAGGATCTGCGGCAGGGCGCCGGGCAGGACCACCTTCAGCAGCCGCAGCCGCCAGGGGATGCGGTAGCTGGAGACGGTCTCGTGGACGGCCGGGTTGATGCCGTGCACGCCGCTGACGGTGTTCAGCAGGATCGGCCACAGCGAGCCGAGGGCGATGAGGAAGACCTTGGGGCCCGAGCCGATGCCGAGGGTGAGGATGATGACGGGGACGAACGCCACCGTCGGGGTGGCCCGCGCGAAGTCCAGCAGCGGGCCGGTCGCCTGCCGCAGCAGTGCCACCTCGCCTATGACGAGGCCGGCGGCGACGCCGACGACGGTGGCGAGAGCCAGTCCGAGCAGGATGTTGCGCAGGGAGAACAGCAGGTCGTCGACGAGGCCGCCGTGCGCGAGCTCCCGCCACAGAGTGGCGAGCACGTCGGTGGCCGGCGGGAAGTAGAAGCTGGTGCTGCCCGCGGTCGCCACCAGCAGCACGGCGACGCACAGCGCCGGCAGCCACAACTGCTTGAGCAGGGACTTGGTCATGGCGCCCCCCGGCTCAGTCGGTGTGCGCCGGCGGGCGCCAGCGCAGCAGTCGGCGTTCGGCGAACTGGGACAGCAGGGTGATCGAGTAGCCGATCGCACCCGCGGTGAGGATGTAGGCGTACGCCCGTGCCGACGCGCCGCCCTGCTGCGACTGCACGACCTCGTGGCCGATGCCCGGCAGCGTGGTGAGCACCTCGACGCCGATGGCCACGAGGACGGAGCTGGTGGCCGCGAGCCGCAACCCGGTCATCACCGAGGGCGTGGCGCTGGGCAGGATCACCTTGCGGAAGCGCAGCAGCCTGGGGACCCGGTAGCTGTCCATGGTCTCCGCGATCATCGGGGTGACCGAGCGGGCGCCGTACTGGGCTTGCAGGAACACGGGGAAGACGCAGGCCAGGAAGACGACCGTGGTCTTCGTCGTCGGTGTGGAGCCCAGGACCAGCAGGAACACCGGCAGCAGCGCGATGACCGGGAAGGAGCGCAGGACGTCGACGAGCAGCCGGGTCGACTGCTCGGCCGCCGCGTACGTGCCGGTGACCAGGCCCAGGGGAATGCCGATCACCGCGGCGGCGGCGAGGCCGGTCACCGCCCCGTCGAGGGTGTCCCCGACCGCCTGCCAGTAGGCGGAGCCGGCGAACAGGTCGGGGAACTGGGCGAAGACCGCCGCCGGGCTGGGCAGCGCGGTGGCGCTGACCAGTCCGGCCGCCGCCACCACCGCCCACAGCAGCAGGACGGCGAGGACGGCGGACAACTGCAGCAGCAGGAGCGTGCGACGCCCCCGGCTCCCGGAGCGGGGGCGCCGCGCGGGGCGTTCCCGCGCGGGGGCCGGACGTCGGCCCGTGGTGGAGATGGCCATGGTGTACCTCTGCCGTCGTCAGCTGCCGGCGGTGACCGTCGGAGCCTGGTCCCAGTAGATGGCGTCGTCCTTCGGGGCGCTGCTGAGCAGGCCGTACTGGTGCATCTTGGTGATAACCGTACGCATGACGGTCTTGTTGATGTTCTTGTCGTAGTAGGAGACCTGCGCCTTGTCGATGTAGTCGGCCGACAGCTGGGTGTACTTCTTGTCGATCGCCCGGACGGCGTCGGGGTGCGCGTTGGCGTAGGTGATCGCCTGGGCGACGGCGTCGATGAACCTCTTCGCCGTGCCGGCGTTCGCCGACAGGTACTTCTGGGTGGAGAACAGCACGCCCTGGGTGATGCCGGGCAGGTCGTTCATGCCGTTGCCGACGGAGCGCAGACCCGCCTGCTTGCCGGCCGCGTAAAAGGCGCCGAAGGAGAAGACGGCGTCGGTCTTGCCGCTGGTGGCGGCGTCGGTCAGCGAGGTGGTGGGCAGGGCGACGAACTTGACCTTGGACGGGTCGCCGCCGTCCTTCTCGACCAGGTACTCGACGATGAACTGGATGGTGCCGCCGAGCGCGGACAGGCCGACGGTCTTGCCCTGAAGGTCGGAGAAGGACGTGATGGGGCTGTCCTTCGTCACCAGCAGCCCGTCGGTGGGGTCGGTCCTGGTGGTGGCGGACTCCAGGCCGGTGGCGATCCGGATCGGCATGTTCTTGGCGGCACCCTTGAGGAAGCCGGAACTGTCGGTCATCGCGAACTGGGCCTCGCCGTTGAGCACGGAGGGGGCGTTCTGCGAGGTGTCCTGGGCGCCCGCCTTGATGGTGACATCGAGGCCGGCGGCCTTGAAGTAGCCCTGCTGCTGGGCAATGTACAGCGGCTCGAACAGTGCGCCGTTGGAGCGAAGCACGGTGATCTTCGCCGATCCATCGCCGTCGGCGGAGGCGGAGGCGCCCGAGCCGCAGGCGGCGACCGGGGCGGTGACGGCGAGCGTCACCAGGCCGATGGCCAGGCGGCCGAAGGGGTTTCTCCTACTGATCGTGGTGTGCGTGCGCGTCGGCATGAGGGTGTGCTCCTTTGCACGGTGACGGCGGCCCGTGGTTGCGGTCCCACGGGCGGGTGCGGCTCTCGGTGAACAGGGGCGCGGTGCGCGGGCGAGGTGTCGTTACGGCGTCACGGGCGGCCGGCGCGCGCGTAGGCGGTGGTGGACTCGGCCGGGGTCATGTAGGTGCGGAAGACCCCGTCGGGGTCGTAGTCGCCGCGGATCTTCTCCAGCCGTTCGGCGCTCTCGGGGCTGAGGCCGAGATCGAACCGGTCGGCGAGGTTGTTGTCGGAGAACTGCAGGCCCTTGGACAGGTGCTGCACGGCGCGCAGCGAGCCGTGCGCCCACTTCTCGTGCCGCAGGTCCTCGGCCGGGTCGCCCCAGCCGGCGTTGGGCGAGAGGTAGGCCTTGGCCTGCGTGGACCAGCAGGCGTCGGGGTGCTCGGGGTGGTGGCCCCACAGCATCCACAGCACGAAGCTGGTGGCGCCGGGGATGGTGTCCAGCACGGGCCGGGCGGCGTCGAGGATGTCCTGGGCACGGCCGTCTGCCCACACCCCGTCCACGGCCCAGCGCAGGCCCTCGGGGTTGAGGCGGTCGGCGATGTCGTAGAGCTCCTCGATGGTGGTCGGTTCGGCGACCGTGGCGCGCAGTGCACGGTCGCGGAAGGGCGCCTCCTCCAGGGGCGCGAGGGCCTCGGGCCCGTGCTCGGGGGTGCAGAAGGCGGTGGCGGTCAGGGAGACGGCCGGGATACCCAGGCCGGGGGTGAAACCGACCTTGGCGGAGAACTCCACGGTGGTGGGCAGCCGCTCCAGCAGGTCGTAGGACCAGGCGAGGACCTCGTCGCGCAGGGCGAGGGGGTAGCTGTGCACCGTCCGGCGGATCTCGGTGGGGCGATCGTGCAGGCCGAGGTGGAAGCGGGTGACGATGCCGAAGAAGCCGGGGCCGCTGCCGCGGGCCGCCCACAGCAGGTCGGGGTGGGTCTCGTCGGTGGCGTGCACAAGGGTGCCGTCGGCGAGGACGACGTCGATCGCGCGGATGCTCAGGCAGGCCGGTCCCAGGTGCCGGGAGTTCCAGCCGTAGCCGCCGCCGAGGATGAACCCGCCGATGCCGACGGTGGGGGCGTGGCCGGTCGGGAAGAACAGCCCGTGCGGGGCGAGCGCCCGCTGGATGGCGGGTCCCTTGGCCGAGGGCTGGACGGCGGCGGTGCGGCGGCCGGGGTCGACGGTGACGTCCTGGAGGCGGGAGAGGTCGACGAGCAGTCCGCCGTCGCGCACGCCGTTGCCGACCCAGCTGTGGCCGCCGGAGCGGACCGAGAGGCGCAGTCCCTCGGCTCTGGCCAGTCGTAGGGCCGCCACGACGTCCCGCTCGTCCTCGGCGACGACGATCACGTCGGGGAAGCGGTCCGGCTTGCGCGCGTTCCACACGGCGTCGAGGCGGGCCTGCTCATAGCTCGCATCGCCACGACGGATGACACGCCCGCGCGGGGACGGGGCAGGATGAGGATCGGACGACCTGGACACGTGTGGCTCCTTGGGTGGTGCAGACATTCCGAACGGTACTGTCGACAGAAAATAACGGTCAAGGGTCGGCGTGACGGTTTTTTCGGATTTCTGTCGACACTAAAGGAGGTCTACCTGGCGCCTCCAGGCGGCCAGGGCCGTGGTCGACTCTGCGGGCGAGAGATACGTGCGCAGCAGACCGTGGGGGTCGTAGCGGCGCCGCAGTTCCTCCAGGCGCGCGGCCTGCCGCGGCTGAAGGCCGTGGTCGGGCCGGTCGGCGGGATTGGCGTCGGCGAACTGGGTGCCGTGCGCGACCGGTGCCATGTCCCGCAGCACCTCGTGGGCCCATCGCTCGTGCCGCAGGTCGTCGGCGGGGTCGTCCCACACGGCGTTCGGGGAGAAGTACAGGTGTCCCTGGGTGGACCAGCAGGCGTCGTCCCGGGTGGCCTGGCCGCCCCAGAGCATCCACAGCAGGAAGCTGTCCCGGCCCGGCAGCCCGTCCAGGATGCCGCGGCCGGCGTCGAGCACCGCGTCCACGGGCGCGTCGGTCCACACCCCGTCCACGGCGTAGCGCCTGCCCGCGGGGGTCAGCGCGTCGGAGAGCGCGTAGAGGTCGTCCAGTGTGGACGGCACCCGTTCGACCCTGCGCAGGGCGTGGTGCAGGAAGGGGGCGTTCTCCAGCGGTTCCAGCATCTCCGGGCCCTGCCGCGGGGTGCAGAACGCGGCCGCGGTGATCATGGTGGTGGGCCGTGACACGCCGGGGGTGAAGGCCACCTTCGCCGACAGCTCCAGCGACGTCGACAGCTTCGGCACGGCCTCGTAGGACCAGGCCAGCACCTCGTCACGCAGATCGTACGGGAAGACGTAGGCGCTGCGCAGGATCCTCTCGTACGCCGGATACACCCGCAGGTGAAAACGCGTCACCACGGCGAAGAAGCCGGGTCCTGCGCCGCGCACGGCCCACATCAGGTCGGGATGGCTCTCGTCGGTGGCGTGCGCCAGGGTGCCGTCGGCGAGCACCACATCGACCGCCTCAACGCTGAAGCAGGCGGGGCCCAGCGCCCGGGAGTTCCAGCCGTAGCCGCCGCCAATCAGGAAGCCGCCCACCCCCACCGACGGGCAGTGACCGCTGGGGAAGACGAGCCCTTCGGCGGCCAGCAGCGCGTTGAGGCGCGCGCCCTGGACCGCTGGGCGGACACTGGCCCGCCGGGCGGGGACATCGATGACGATCTCGTCCAGGGCGGACAGGTCGATCAGCAGTCCGCCGTCGCGGACGCCGTTGCCGATCCAGCTGTGCCCGCCGGAGCGCACCGAGACCGGCAGCCCACGGCCCGCCGCCCAGCGCACTCCCTCCTGCACGTCTCGGTCACCCGCGGCGACGAGGATGGCATCGGGGTGGCGGTCCGGCTTGCGCGCGTTCCACACCGCGCCGAGCCGGGCCTTCTCATAGCCGGGGGCGCCTCGCACGAGGAAGGCCCCGTCGAACACCGTCATGTCTCCTCCGTCTGCGGTACGGGCGGGAAGTCGAAGAGGTCGGCGGGGTTGTCGACCATCAGGCGGCGCAGGTCGCCGGGGTCTGGGGCGATGTCGCCGAGCAGGTCCACCAGCAGTCCGTCGTCCGGCGCGGAACCGACGATGTTGACGTGCGGATAGTCGGTGCCCCACACCACCCGGTGCGGCGCCTGCGCCACGAACGACGCGGCCAGCGCCACGGCGTCCGCGTACGGCGGCCCCTGCCGCGAGACCCGGTCCACGCCGCTGACCTTCAGCCAGACGTCCCCGGTGTCGAGCAGCGAGCGCAGACAGCGCAGGGCTTGGCCGTGTTCGCCGTCCGCGAGGTCGATCCGCGCGAGGTGGTCGATCACCACCCGGCCCGGCAGGGAGCGGATGAGCGGCTCGTACCGGGCGACCTCCGGGCCGGTGAGGTGGAGCTCGGCCACCCAGCCGAGGCCGTCGACGCGCTCCAGCACGGAGTCGATCTCCTCGCGGGTGGGCGCGGCGCGCAGATGCGGCAGGAAGTTGAGCCGGAAGCCGCGCACGCCGGCACGGTGCAGCTCCTCTATCTCCGCCCGAGTGGTGCGCTCCCCGACCAGGGCGATCCCGCGCAGCCGGCCCCCACCGGCTGCCAGGGCGTCCAACAGCGTGCGGTGGTCGGAGCCGTTGCACGACGACTGCACGACGACCGCCCGGGACAGGCCGAGGTGCGCGTGAAGGGCCGCGACCTGCTCCTTGGGAGCGTCGATCGGCGTGAAGGTCCGCTCGGGGACATAGGGGAAGACCGCGGCGGGGCCGAGGATGTGGCAGTGCGCGTCACAGCTGCCGGGCGGCAGCACCAGGCCCGGTCTGCGCGGGGCGGGATGCGGAGGCGGGCAGCCCGGCGAGGGCGCCGGGTGCACCGCGCGGACGGCGGGCTCAGTCACAGCGCGCCGTCATTCCGCCGTCGACGACGATCTCGGTGCCGGTGACGAACCGGGCCTCGTCGGACGCCAGGAAGAGCGCCGCATACGCCGTGTCCCGGCCGTCGCCCATGAACCCGAGCGGGATGCGGGCCTGCCGCTGGGCCAGCAGCTTCCGCACGTCGCCGCCGGCCCGCTGGTGGGCCAGGCGTGCCTCCACCATCGGCGTGTGCAACTGCCCGGGCACAACGGTGTTCACGCGGATGCCGTCGGGCGCGTACTGCACGGCCGTCACCCGGGAGAGCTGGATGACCGCGGCCTTGGCCGCCGCGTAGCCCACCTGCGCGGCGCCCGTCCAGCGCAGCCCGGACGCCGAGGCGGTGTTGACGATCGAGCCCCCGCCGGCGCGCCGCATGACCGGCACAACGTACTTGCAGGCGAGGAAGGCGCTGGTGAGGTTGGTGCGCAGCTGGCTGTCGAAGTCCTCCGGGGACAGCTCGGCGGCGCCGCCCGGGCGGGACCCGCCGACGTTGTTGACCAGGATGTCGATGCGTCCCGCCCGGGCTTCGGTCTGGCAGAAGTACGCCTCGACGGCGTCCGGTTCGGTGACGTCGAGCAGGTGGGTGTGGACGGTTCCCCCCTCCTGGCGGATGCGTTCCGCGGTGACCTCCAGGGCGTCCGCGTCCCGGTCGGTCAGGTACACGGTGGCGCCTTCGCGGGCGAAGATGACGGCGGTGGCGCGGCCGTTGCCCCAGCCGGGGCCGACGCTGCCGGCCCCGCTGACGACGGCG
Source organism: Streptomyces sp. 7R007 (assembly GCF_054850255.1). Taxonomy (NCBI): domain Bacteria; kingdom Bacillati; phylum Actinomycetota; class Actinomycetes; order Kitasatosporales; family Streptomycetaceae; genus Streptomyces; species Streptomyces sp. 7R007. The sequence continues at coordinate 15,915 of NZ_JBTWMV010000077.1, forward strand.
ACCCGCCCGGCCAGACGACCGGGCCGTGCTGAGGGCGCGTCCTGTGTCACGGGGATCTCCTCGGGTTCGAGCCCGGCGCGGTGCGCGAGGCGGCACCGGTGCGGGCGGACATGGATCGACCAGCACACGCACGGTCCCGCGAGCGCGGGTGAGTGCGGCGCGGGACGCCTGACGGCGGGCGGGAAAGCCAGGGGCGCGTTCCGGAGCGGACGCTTCCGGAGTGTCCGGCCGTCGATAGTCTCACCTAGTGTCGACAGAAAGTAAACACCCGAGCCCTCAAATCCGGGCGATGCCCCGTTGCATACGCCTTAGTGTCGACAGCAATGGGGCGGAGTGCTTGAATGACCCCCGTCCTACCGCTGTCGTACGTTCCCGGAGGCATCCATGGACAAGCCGGCCGTCTTCACCCCCGAGGAGATCGCCCGCTTCCGCGCGGAACTGGCCGGCAAGCGCGTGCCGGGAGCGTACGAACCGGGCCGCTGGTCGGTGAGTCCGCTCACCCGCCGCCCCGAGGTGCGCGGAGCGATGCCCGCATCGGTGCGGCTGCGCGACGCCACGCTCAGGTCCGTGGAGACGCTGCCCGGAGTCGTCGCCTCCAGCGAGGCGAAGGCGGCCTACCTGCGCCGGCTCGTCGGCGCAGGCGTCCGCGAGGTGGTCACCGCCGGTCTCGCCGGGCGGGACGACAAGACGCTCCGCGCCGAGGTCGAACTGATCAAGGGCGAGAACCCCGACTGCCGGGCGTTGCTGCCCCTGCCCCGCAGCACCACGGACATCGACCGTGCCGCCGACGCGGGCTACGACGCGGTGCAGATCTGGGTGCAGGGCTTTGGCGAAGCCTCCCTCATCTACAACCCCGCCGTCTACCAGCAGGCGTGGCGGGGCGAGGACTGGCGCGGCCCAGACACGCCCCGCGGACGCGCCGGCGTCCTGGCCCGCGCGACACCCCTGATCGAGCACGCCCGCACCCGCGGGCTGGACGCCGTGGTCCCGATGCTGATGGTCTCCTACCTCACCGACGAGATCCTTGAGGAGTCGGTCGCCGCACTGACGGAAGCGGGGGCCGGCGAACTGACGCTGTTCGACGGCCCCGGAGCGATGAGCCCGGAGGCCTACGCCCACCTGGTCACCCGCACCAAGGAGCTGGCCCCGGACGTGGAGGTGGGGCTGCACCCGCACAACACCTTCGGACTGGCCGTCGCCTGCGCGGTCAGTGCCGTGCGGGCGGGCGCCGACGTCGTAGAACTGTCGGTCAACGGCTACTGCGGCGGCCCCGGCAACGCCGACCTGGCCGCCACCGCGATGGCCTTCGAGGCGCTGTACGGGGTCCGCAGTGGACTGCGAACCGAGCGGCTCACCGAACTGGCCCGCGCAGGTGAGGAACTGACGGGCTATCAGCTCGCGTGGAACCACCCGGTGACCGGCACCAGCGCCTTCTCCTGGGGCGGCCTGGACCTCATCACCCAGGAGACCACGGTCGACCCGCTGCTGCACAACTGCCTGGAACCGACCCTGGTAGGCAACGCGCGCAAGATCCCCTTCACGCCGGACAGCGGCCCCTACACGCTGGCCGACAAGCTGAGCGCATTGGCTGTCGACACCACGGTGGAGCAGGTCGACGAGATCCTGCGCCGGGCCCGCGCCGCCATGGCGCGGGAATCCCGGCTGCTGACCGACGCGGACCTGGCGGCCCTCGCCCGCGAGGTGGCCGAGGAGAGCACCGGCGACGCATCGGGCACGCAGCGCTGACCCGGTGCCCGCCCTGTCCCCACCTGCGCAGGGAAGCGTCCGTTACGGCGTTCCGCACTCTTTCCGTATGCGCATGCGTCCCACCCTGAGCTGGACCCCCACCGATGACCTTCCCGCGGGCATCACCGACCCGGGACCCGTCTGCGACGTGCGGCGCACCGGCCGTGCTGGACGTCAGCGGGGCGGGTATCTCCAGGGAGTCGGCATCCCCGACTACCGGGGTGACGGCGGCAGCCTGAGCCGGCACACACCGATGGCCTACCAGACCTTCCCCAGCAGCGCCCAGGCACGGCGCCGGTACTGGGCGCGCAGCCATTTCGGCTGCCGTACCTTCGGCCGCGCCCGCCCGAACGCCGGGCACCAGGCGGTGGTCGCCTTCCAGCGACACGGACTGCTGCCCGGGGTGATCACCCAGAACGTCGACGGCTTGCACCAAGCGGCCGGTAACGAAGACGTCGTCCAACCCCACGGGAGCCTGAACCGGCTCGTGTGCCTGGCGTGCGGCGCCCGCACTCCGCGCCACGCACTCGCCAACCGACTGGAAGAGACGAATCCCGGGTTCCCCCAGCCGCGGGCGGCCGGGATCAACCCGGACGATAAAGCCGACCTGACCGACGCGCACGTCGGTGACTTCCGCACGGTCGACTGCGCGGACTGCAGCGGCATCCTCAAACCCGACGTGGTGTTCTTCGACGAGGCCGCGCCGCCGGGGCGGGTCGAGCACCGCCGCGAGCTGTGCGTACGGCCGCCTCGCTGCTGGTGCTGGGGTCGTCGCTGACCGTGATGTCCGGCCTGCGCTTCGCCCGGCAGGCCGCCCGGCCCGGGAAGCCGGTCCTGATCGTCAACCGGGACGTGCCCCGGGACGACGCGCACGCAACCGCTCGGGGGCCCTGCCGCTGGGCGCGGCCACTGAGGTGGCCGACCGGCTGGGTGTCCCCGTCGGCGCCGCCGAGCCATCGCTCGGCCAGGAAAGCCCGGCCTGACGACGCGGCCCGGGTGTTCTGCCTCAGGAAGCGTGTCAGGACTCCGCCAAAGCCGCGCAGGCCCGGTGACCCAGGCACCGGCCGGGGGGACTGTCTCCGCCGCCGGGTGACGTGTTCTTGAGAGGCGAACTCCGGGCGACGGCATGATGGAGTTCATGACGCCTCCCGCCCGCCGGATGTACGGGCTCCTGGCGCCGGTCTGCCTGGTCACCTTTTTCGCCGACGAGTACAACCCGGAGCTGGCCGCGCTGGGCCACCGCACCTATTGGGACGGCTACTTCGCCGCCGGGCCGCGCCGCCGGGGCGGGTGCCGGCGCAGGTCGTCCACGCGGCCTTCTACAGCTTCGCCGACGGGGAGGCCGCGCGGTACATCCCCAGCGCCTGGGAGAGATACCGCGGGAGGCGTCCGTCGCCGCACGCGAGCGGGCCGGCGCGGCCTCCCTGCGGCGGATCCTCGGCGCTGAGGTGGCCGCTTCCCCGGGCCTGGCGCACGCCGCCGACCTGCCCACAAAGCCGCGACGAGCGCGCCCGTGGAAGGCCGCCTGATGTACGCCGGCATGCCCTCCCTTCCGGTGCCGAGCGACCCGGTCGCCCTGCTGTGGCACTCCGCGACCATGCTGCGCGAGCACCGCTGCGAGGGGCACATCGCCGCGCTCGTCTGCTCCCGCATCGGCGGCACGGAGGCCCATGTGCTGTCCGCGCCGGCGCAGGGCATCCACCCGCCCGAGACGTTCGTGCGCATCCATCACCCACCGAAGGAGCCACTGGCCGAGGTCATGAACGGCTTGCGCGAGCGCGGCATCGTCTACGCCGACGGCCACTTCACCGACGCCGGCCGCGCGACGCAGCAACGCGTCGAAGCGTTGACCGACGAACTCACCGCCGCGCCGTACAAGGTCCTGTCCCCCGCCGCACTCGACGAGCTGATCGCCGCACTCGTACCCATCACCGCGACACTGGCGGCCACCGGCTCACGATGACGCGCGGCGCCTGACGAGACGACGCCCGGCCGCGTGGTCCCCTGTCCCCTACCCCTGCATCGGCGCCGGACGCGGCGGTGGGGCCATAATCAGCGGCCAGTCGTCCCGGGCCTGCAGGCCGGCCACGATCTGCTCAGGCGTCGCCTCGGCCGGGGCCGTCAACACGACCGTCGCAGCGGGCGCTTGCTCGTACTGACGGGGATCGACCCGGGTGCTGACCCGCAGCAGCCGGACCGCGTCCGGGTCGGCAGACGAGCGTTCGGGGAAGCCCGCCGCATCGATCTCCAGCCTCTTGAGCAGCGCCGGGTGGACGACGACGTCCACGGTCAGGACATCTCCCCGCAGCCGGCGCTCGGCCCAGCCATCCGTGCGTACGAGCAGGAAACAGTCCTCGCCCTCGTACGCGCACGAGAACAAGGCACCCACAGCCCGTTCCTGGGGTGTTCCTGCCGGATCGATCAGCACGGCGACCACGACCGCTTCCGGGGCGTCCGGGTCCAGGCCGTCGCGCAGCCAGAGTTGTGCCACTGGTGAGTCCCTGCCCCCATCGTCGTAGCGAGGTACCAACCGTATCCGCTGACCGGGCGGCGGTAGGGGCGGGCAGCCTCAACGGGGAGCGTATGGGAGGCAGCGGTCCGCTTCCCCGTGTCCCGGCCGCGCGGGTGAGTGAACATCGGTACGGCGGTTCCGGCCCGCGCCCCGGCGTCGGCGACCAGGTGTCCGGCCTCGACGCCGACGCCCGTGGTGCGGCGCAGGTCGACCGGGCGGGGCCCTCGACCACGGTCGTCGACCGCCACAGGGCCCTCAGGCGCAGGTCGGGGCGCGGAGCGTAGGTGCGGGAGCCGACGGTACCGCCCCTGACGATGAACTCGCCCGCACGGTCGCCGGGGAAGTGGTCGTCGTTGAACACCCACACCCGCATGCCGGTGCGTTCGGCGGTGCCCAGGGTGTGACCTCACACATGCCCTTGGACTTTTACTCAACGAAAGTAACTTGTTCCCTTCGGAAGATACCGAAGCACTGCGGCCGGACGGCGTCAAGGGGCCGGAACCCATGGACATCGGCCGGGGCCGCAGTTATGGTCCCCAGAGTTGAAAGCAGCTTTTGTAGAGTGAAAGACGAGGGCTTATGGGCTGGTTGGGGTTGGAAGGCCGCCGGGCGCTGGTCATGGGGGCCGGCGGGCTGGGTGCGGCCTGCGCCCGTGGTCTGGCAGATACCGGAGCACGAGTGGCCGTGGTGGACGCGGACGAGGCGAAGCTGAAGGCACTACGGGACGAGCCGGCACTCTCGGACACCGATGTGCGCGTGTTCCAGGCCGATGTGACGACCTCCGAGGCCTGCGAGGAGGTCGTGACCGCCGTCGCCGATGTGCTGGGCGGGCTCGATGTGCTGGTGCACGCGGTTGGTACGAACGACCGCCGCCCGGTGGTGGAAACCCCGGACGAGGTGTGGGAGCGGATCCTGCAGCTCAACCTGTCGAGCGCGTTCTATGCCGGGCGGTCCGCGGGGCGCCTGATGCGCGAGACCGGCGGCGGCAGCATCGTGTACTTCTCCTCTGTCTCCTCCCGGCTCGCCCACAAGCACCACGCCCCCTACGCGGCGACCAAGGGCGGCCTGGACCAGATGATGAAGGTGATGGCCCGGGAGTGGGCCGCCGACGACGTGACCGTCAACGCGGTCGCGCCGGGCTACACGGAGACCGAGCTGACCAGGCAGTACCTGGACCGGCCGGGGATGCGCGAGGAGATGGTCGGCCTGGTCCCGGCCGGGCGCCTGGGTACGCCGGAGGACGTGGTCGGCGCGGTGCTCTTCCTCGCCTCACGACGGGCGTCGTTCGTCACCGGGCAGGTGCTGTACGTGGACGGCGGCCGCACCCTCGTATGAACCGGCGACTCTCAGCTGCCGCCAAGCAGCCGCGTGATCTCCTGGCAGGCGTCCAGCAGCGGCGGGCGCAGGTCGTCGTGCAGACGGCTGACCGGGAACTCCATCGCCGGGACGGCCACGTTGACGGCGGCGATCACCGACCCGGAGGCGTCACGCACGGGGGCGGCCACCGAGCGCAGGCCGTAGGCGAGTTCCTCGTCCTGTACCGCCCAGCCCTGCTTGCGGATCTCGGCCAGGGCGGGCCGCAGCTCGGCGAGCGACCGCAGCGCGTTGGGGCCGGCGGTCCCGGCGAAGGACGCTTCACTCAGGCGCTGCTCCAGCTCCGCCTCGTCCAGACCGGCCAGCAGCACCTTGCCGATGGACGTGCCGACCGCGGGCAACCGGGAGCCGACCTGGATGTTGGCGGTCACCAGGTCGTTGTTGCGCAGCCGGATCAGGTACAGCACGCGGTCGTCGGAAAGGGTGCCGAGGTTCACCGTCTGGCCGGTCGCCGCGGCGAGCCGGCGCAGCGGCCCGTCGGCCAACTCCACCAGGTCCATGCCGCGCAAGGCCGAGAAGCCGAGTGTGAGCACCTTCGGGGCGGGGCGGTAGGCGCCGTCTGGCAGCTGCTCCAGGAAGCCCTCGGTGACCAGGGTGGCGGCCATGCGAAACGCGGTCGGCAGCGGTACGCCGGTCTCGGCGGCCATGTCGGTGAGCTTCATCGACGTCCGCTGCTCGGTGAACAGTCCGAGGATCCGCAGCCCCTTGGCCAGCGCCTCGACGTGGTAGGTGCGCTTCGGCGCGGAGCCGCCGACGGGCAGAGTGGCGGGGTCGTCTCGCGGCGGCACTCGGAGCTCGCTTTCTGCACGGGCGTATGTCTGACGGGCACGGTCGCTTTCATTGTACGGAAGCCGATATCACGCAAGGGTTCCGTGCCTGACAACCAAGGGCCGAGGAGGAAGCATGGGAGCGCGACTGGCCGGACTGCTGCCCGGACATCTGGACGAGGAACAGATGCAGGTCTACCGGGCCATCACCGGCGGCCCCCGGGCGACGGGGCCTCAGGCCTTCGCGCTGACCGACTCGGAGGGGCGGCTGCGCGGTCCGTTCAACGCGATGCTGCTCAGTCCGCCGGTGGGACTCGCCATCCAGGCCGTTGGCGCGGCCGTGCGCTACCGCTCCGTGCTGAGCGGCCGGGTACGGGAGCTGGCGATACTCGCCGTGGCCGCCCACTGGAACAGCACCTTCGAGCGCGAGGCCCACGAGGCCGCAGGCCGAGCGGCCGGGCTGACCGAGCCGGAGGTGACCGCACTGCGCGCCGGAACGGCCCCGGAGCTCGCCGATGCCGGCGAGCGGGCCGTCCTGCGCGCGACTCACGCGCTGCTGCGGCACGGCGCACTGAGCGACGAGGAGTATGCCGACGCCGTGGCCGCGGTGGACGAACGGGGCCTGTTCGAGCTGACGACACTGGTCGGCTACTACGCCACTTTGGCCCTCCAGCTGCGCGTTTTCGCAGGTGAGGGCCTTGACAGTACATAGCAGTCGGCCAATACTCAATCTACGTTCACTTAGCGAATTCAAGTTTCACTAGCTGAAAACTGGTAGGGACTCCTATGAAGCTGATCACCTTCGACGACGGACGGGTCGGCAGGCTGGAACTGGAAGAGCGGCTGGTGCTGCCGCTGGAAACCGGTTCGACGCGCGAGTACTTCGAGCGCGAGGGGAAGGTGTCGGAGAGCGGGGAGCGGCTGCCGCTGTCCGACGTGACGCTGCGGGCGCCGATCGTGCCGAAGAAGTTCTTCCACACCTCCGGCAACTTCCGT
>NZ_JBTWMV010000078.1:0-23018 GCF_054850255.1 Streptomyces sp. 7R007
ACCCAAGACCGCCACACCCATGCCGAACTCCCGCTACACTCCCCACCGCTAGGCCGTTGACCAGCAGAAATACAGAAGTCCGGCTGCAGTATTAGGCGGTGACGGCAGCCATGAATTGTCCCGGACCGTGCTCGCCAGGGACGGCTATCTGCTGATGGTCGGGCTGGGCGGCGGTCGGCTCACACTCAGCCCGGCGCCGGGCAGCCGCTCGTTTCCTGTCGAGGCCAACGTTCGCCAGTCTGCAGCAGCGTGCTCCTTCATTGGGCCTTCCACCCTGACTGCGTGGCGCCATGCGGCCCTCGTGACGGCCTGATGCTCACCCGTCATCGCAGGACACGGCCCATGTCCGGGCGGACTGCAGCGAGGGGATGGCCCTCCCCGTCCCGACCGACAACACCGGGGACAGCTCATTGACGAAGATATGAACCCTTTCGGGGCCCCACTACGTGTGACCAATACGCGGCCGGACTGCTGTGCGTCCACCGGAGAGGTACTGGCGGACGACTTGCAGTGCGGGCGACCCTTGTCCGAGACAACTATCGGGACCAGCTATGCGCATCCTCTTCTCCGCAACTCCCGCCTACGGGCACATACTTCCCCTGCTTCCTCTGGCCCGCGCCTTTCTCGCTCGCCATGATGAGGTCGCCCTGCTGACGTCCGACGGTCTCATGTCCGCCTTCCCCGAAGAGAACATCGAGGTCCTCGCGGCCGGTCCCGGACTCGGCGAGCTCATGGGGGAGGTGATCGCCCGTACCGGCGCCGATCCGCTGGCCGGCCTCACCCCGGCGCAGTCGGCTATGCGTCTGCCTTGTGATCCGTGTGGTTTCTTTCTGCGCGACGGTGGTCATGTATTCGTCGGCGCGCAGGACGACATCCGCTTTCCATCGCCTCGTCGACCAATCGCCGGGCTTCGGGGTCGTCCACCTCGACCCCGAAGGGCCGGTGCCGTGGTACTGGCAGATTCTGTGCCTGGCCCACGGTCGAGCCCTGGCATGGTTTGCCGCGTCACCCCGCCCGGACGGAGCAGGACCAGGGGTCAGCCCGCGACGACGGCCATCCGCTCGCTGATCTCCTGCGCGGTGGCCAGGACCTTCTGAGCGATCTCCGTCTCCGCCTCCGGGTAGACCCGGGAGGCGAGGGCGGCCACGCTGACCGCCGCGACCACCTGCTTGTTCTCGTCCCGGATCGGGGCGGCGATGCCGACCACATCGGGATCCAGTTCGCCCCGGGTGACGGAGTAGCCGATGCGGCGGATCCGGCCGAGGCGTTCCATGAGGGCGTCGACGTCGGTGAGGGTGGCCGAGGTGAAGCGGCGCAGTTCGGCATTCTGCAGCAGGCCGCGGACTTCGTCGTCCGGGCTCCAGGCTAGGAGGACGAGGGCGGAGGCGCCGGCGTTGATCGGCAGGGCGCTGCCGCGCTCGTACGAGATCCGCACCGCGCGGGTACTTTCCGCGCGGTCCACGCAGACCACCAGACCTCCGGTGCGCCGGGTCAGCAGCACGGTTTCGTGCACCTCCTCGGCGAGCGATTCCATCGACGGCACCGCGACCTCGGAGAGACCGTAACTGCGGCGGGCCACCCGGGCGATCTCCAGCACTCGGAGGCCGAGCCGGAAGCCGCCGCCCGGAGCTTCTTCGAGGAAACGCCCGGTCACCAGACTCTGCAGATAGCGGTACGCGGTGGAGCGCGCCACGCCGAGCCGTTCGGCCACGGCGGCTCCGGAGACGACGAGATGGACGTCGTCGAACATGGTCAGGATGTCCAGTGCCCGGTCGGCCGTGGAGTTGCGCTCGCGGTAGCTCGAAGACATGTTTCCTGACATACGAGAGACTTTAGTGGGTGGGCGTGCGGCCGGTGGAAACCCCGCGGTACCGCGGGGTCGCCGTTTTCCTGTGGTCATGGTTCACAGCTTGTCCTTGATGACGGTGTTGCGGAGTTCCCCAATGCCTTCCACAGTGGTGATCAGTTCCTGGCTCGGGCGAAGAAACACCTTTGGGTCGCGACCGGCGCCCACGCCGCCCGGGGTGCCGGTGAGAATCAGGTCGCCCGGCAGCATCGTGATGATGGTGCTGATGTACGCGACGGTCTCGGCCACGTCGAAGAGCAGGTCCGCGGTGTTGGACTTCTGCATGGTGTGCCCGTCGACGCTGCAGGAGATGTCCAGCCCCGAGGCACCGAGCGGGAGTTCGTCGGCGGTGACCAGAGCGGGCCCGACCGGGGTGGTGGCCTCGAAGGTCTTGCCGGAGAGGAACTCCCGGGTACGGTGCTGCCAGTCCCGCACGGTGACGTCGTTGGCGACCGTGTAGCCGGCGACGTACTCCAGGGCCTTCTCGCGCGGCATGTGGCGGCCGGGGCGTCCGACGACGACTGCCAACTCGGCCTCCCAGTCGAGATCGTCGCTGACCGGCGGCATGTGGATGTCGTCGTGAGCGCCGATCAGGGAGCCGTCGTATTTCGCGAAGAGGGTGGGATGCGCGGGGGTGGGGCGGCCCATCTCCTTGATGTGGGTGGCGTAGTTGAGACCCAGGCAGACGATCTTGTTCGGGTGGGGGACCAGTGGGGCGAGTGACGCCCCGGCCAGGGGCATGCGCTCGCCGTCGGCGGAGGCCGCGCGCTCGTGCCAGTCGTCGCCGGAGGCGAGAAGCGCGCCCACGTCTGCGTAAGGGAGCAGGACGAGTTCGTCGCCTTCCTGTCGGGCGGCCGAGGTCACGCGGTCGTCGCTGATACGGACGGTGCTCAGTCTCATCGGGGCACTCCTGGGAACTCGTATGGGATCTCGGGGGCGGGATCGGAGGTGGCGGTGGTGGTGCCCGTGGCGGGGCAGGGGCGTGCGAAGCGCCGCAGCGTCAGGCCGACGTACTCGGCCCGATCGGGGGCGAACACGGCGGCCACGAACCGGTCAGGACGTACGAGGACGAAGGACCCGTTCAGCCCGGCGAAGAGGGTGTCGAGCCGGCCGTCGGCGTCGGCGATCCCCGTTCGGCCGGCCCGGTCACGCGGCGTGCGGTCGTCCAGGAAGACGTCCACGGCGGTGGCCTCGGGGAGGCCGGCCCGTACAGCGGTCGCCCAGTCGGTGTCGCTCACGCCGATCCCCAGCAGGCTCCAGCCCTGTCCGAGGACGTCGTCGAGCCGTGCGGGGCGGTGGTGCGGCCCGTGCAGTACTCGAGGCTGCGGCAGCATCGCGCCGACAAGTCCACTGCCCGCGCCGTCCGTCGGGACGACGACCCCCTCCCGTATCCGGGCGCTGGGGCGGTAGCGCATCTCGGTGAGGTAGCGGCGGGCCGGCCGGATGTGCATGGCCGTGCGCACCAGCATGTCGCGTAGCAGCGCACGCGGACGGCTGGTGGTCATGACGATCCGGCCGAGCCGCACGGAGAGGTCGATCACGGCCCGGGCGTGCGGGCGCCGCTCGGTGTCGTAGGTGTCGAGCAGCGCGTCACCGGCCCGGCCCGCCACCACCTCGGCGATTTTCCAGCACAGATTGGCCGCGTCCCGGACCCCTGAGTTGAGGCCCTGGCCGGCGAACGGCGGCATCATGTGCGCGGCGTCGCCGAGCAGGAAGCAGCGGCCGTCGCGCAGCCGGTCGGCCAGCAGCGCGTGGAAGCTGTAGGCGACCGCGCGCTCGATCTGCTCGGGCGTGATCTCCCGGTAGGGCCGCAGGAGTTCGCGCAGGAGGCCGAACGGGGGTGGGGCGCCCGCTTCGCACTCTCCCGGCTTGAGGCGGAACTCGTAGCGGCAACGCCCGTCCCGGCCCGGAACGATGACGACGGGCCGGCCGGGGTCGCCGTGGTGCATGCCGTAACGCTGGTCGTGCGTGTCCTCAAGGGTGTCGGCCACCAGCCATACGTCAGGGAAGCTGCGGCCGTGCATGGGGACGGCCAGCAGGTCGCGCACCGTGCTGCGGCCGCCGTCGCAGCCGAGGACGTAAGGGACGTCCAGCTCCTCGACCGGTCCGTCCTCCCCGCCCGTCCGCAGGGACACGCGCACCCGGTCGGGGTGCTGGGTGAGGGCGGTCAGCCTGGTACCGAAACGGACGTCGACGCCGGGCAAGCGGCGCAGCTGCTCACGCAGGACCCGCTCCAGGTCGGGCTGGGCGAAGGGATTCTTGAACGGATGTCCCAGGCGCTGGTCGCCAGTGCCCCGGGCGTGCACGAGCGGTCGTCCGCGCGCGCCGAAGTATCTCGTCCCGGTGCCCGGCACCAGGATCGGGTAGACCGCTTCGTCCAGGCCGCCGGCCGACTGCAAGGTGCGCAGGGACTCGTCGTCGAGGCTGATCGCCTTGGCGGCGTCGCTGGTCGTGGCGTTGCGTTCCACCAGCAGCACCCGTACGCCCCGGGAGCCCAGCAGGTGGGCAGCCGTCAGCCCGGTCGGGCCTGCGCCGACGACCAGGACCGACGGCGGCGCGGATGTCGTAGGCACGGCAGTTACTGGACCGGCTGGTAGGCCGGTCCGCCCTCGGTCAGCAGCCGCTCGACCTCGGCCATGATCTCCTCGGGGGGCAGGTCCAGATCGAGGCTCTTGCGGAACGGCTGGCGCACGTCACGCTCCAGGCGGAGGTAGACCTCGTTGCGGTTGCCCTCGGGGTCGAAGAAGTAGATGCCGATCGCGTTGCCGTGGGTGACCTCTTGCTGGACCTCGATGCCCTCGGCGCGGAACCGGTGGTGGAAGTCGATGATCGACTCCAGTGAGTCCACGCGCCATGACACCTGGTGCGTGAGCTTGCTTCCGGCCGGGGCGGTCCGGCCCTCCTGGAGCACGAACTCGTGGTGCTCCTCGTCCGGGCGGGACGAGAAGAACACGATGCGACGCTCCTCGTCCTCGTCGGTCACCGTTAGCCCCAGGACCCGGCTGTAGAAGTCGCGCATCTTTTCGAGGTCGTCGACCCAGAAGCCGGTGTGCCCGAGCCCAGTGATGCTCATGCCGTCTCCATTTTCAGGACTGACCATCTGATTTATAGGACGCTAACGGCAGGATCTCCGGTCGTCAATCACAAGATTCCGCCTTCATTCCTCTTGACGGAGACAAGCCCACAGTACATGGTCCTGCTAAATGAAACTCAAGTCCGAGTATTCGAGACAATGGTGTCTGGTGCGTCGTTCAGTCACGGCGTCCACGGAGCACCGCCGGAGGCATCCCTCAATGACCGATCCCGCTGCCGAGGGCCCCGCTCCCTCTCCGAACACGCCGGCTCCGCTGGGCCGCGCCACGCTGGTGGCGGCCTGCTTCGCCATCTGCGTGGCTCAGATCGGCATTCCCCTGGCCTCGCCGCTCATCGGTGAGATACAGCAGGACCTCGGGGCATCGGCCGCCGCCCTGGCCTGGATCCCGGCCGCGTTCATCCTCCCGACGGCCATCCTGGAGCTGAACTTCGGCGTCCTCGGCGACCTGTTCGGACGAAAGCGCCTGCTGGTCCTCGGCGGGCTGCTGATCACAGCCGGCTGCCTGGTCGTCGCCACCGCGGGCTCGATGACCCAGCTGATCGCCGGCCAGGCGGTGGCCGGCCTGGGCGCCGCGGCGATCTTCCCCTCCTCGCTGGCCGTGATCGTCGCAGGCACCCGGGAGCCCGTCGCCCGCGCCAGGGCCCTGTCGTACTGGGCGCTCAGCCTCGCCTTCGGCGCCATGATCGCCCCGCTGATCAGCGGCTTCATCGCCGAACACGCCTACTGGGGCTGGGCCTTCGTTCCGCTCGCGGTGCTCGGCCTGGTCACCTCCGCCGTCAGCGGTCGCTGGATCGTCGACTCCCGCCAGGCCACCGCCGACCGCGGCCTCGACCGGCCCGGCCAGCTCACCATCGCCGTGTCCCTGCTGGCCCTGCTCTACGCCGTCATCGAGGGCGCGAGCGACGGCTACTCCGAGCCCCACATCGTGCTCCCCTTCGTCCTCGCCGCCGCATCCTTCACGGCGTTCCTCGCCGTGGAGCGCAGATCACGGGCGCCGATGCTGCGCCTGGACCTGTTCCGCACGCCCGCCTTCGCCGCAGCCGCCGCCATCGGACTGCTCGCCCTGTTCGGCTTCATCGGCACGGCCTATGCGCTCAGCATCAAGTTGGAGGCAGTCCACCACGTCTCCCCGTTGCAGGCCGCTCTGCCCTTCGCGCTCGTTCAGGCGGTCCCGCTGCTGCTCACCCCGTTCCTGCCGAAACTGCTGCAGCGCGTGCACTCCCGCGTCCTGCTGGCCGGCGGGCTGCTGTCGCTCGCCGCCGGAGAGTTCTGGATGGCACTGCTGCCGGGCGACGCGACGGGCCTCGCGTCCATGACCGGACCGATCCTGCTGATGGGAGTCGGCTTCATCACGATGTTCTCGTCACTGACGGCCGTCGCGGTCGGCACGGTCGACATCCGGTACGCCGGCATGGCCAGCGCGGTCACCAGTCTCGTCCGGGAGACCGGGCAGGCCCTCGGCCCCGCGGTCATCGGCGCCGTCGCACTCGGCACGGCGAGCAGCGGCCTGGCCGACAAGCTCGCCTCCTCCGGCCTTCCGCCACAGGCTCTGGGCGTGGCCGAGGCCGTCAACACCGAAGGAGGCGCACTCGCAGTCGCCAACGCCGACCTCGGGAGCCTGTCGGGCACCGTGGCCCCGCTCGCCCGCCAGGCCCTCGAATCGGGCCTCGACCTCAGCATGTACGTCTGCGCCGGCGCCGCGCTGGCGGGCGCGGTGATCGCTGTTCTCGCCCTGCGGCACAGTGGCGCCGCTGATGCCACGGCCGTCGGCACGTCCGCCCAGGAGGCGGCCACCACACCGGCCGGCGCTCCGGACTCCGTCAAGCCGCTCCCCAGCGCCTGACCGTCAGCCCCTAGGGGCACAGCCGTGACAACCCCTGACATGGAACGGGACACCATGACTCTTCTGGACAGCAGCACCTGGGAAGGCCGGATCTTCTCCGGTGAGTGGATCAGCGGATCGGGCGAGGCGTACGACGCCGTCGAACCCGCCACCGGCAAGACACTGGGCCGCGTCGGCACCGCCACGCCGACTGACGTGGACCAAGCGGTGAAGCGGGCGGCACGGGCCCAGCGGGAGTGGGCCGCCCGGCCGTACTCCGACCGTGCCGCGGTCCTGCGCCGCGCCGCGCGCCTGTTCGAGGATCATCAGCAGGAGATCGAGACCTGGCTGGTGCGCGAGTCCGGCGCGATCCGGCCGTTCGCCGCTCTGCAGGTCAGCAGCGGCGGTGCAGAGGAATGCTTCGAGGCCGCCGCCCTGGCCGGGGCGCCCTACGGTGAGCTGCTGCGTTCCGGACAGCAGCGGCTGTCCTTCTCCCGCCGCACCCCCGTCGGGGTCGTCGGCGTCATCGCCCCGTTCAACGTGCCGATCACCCTGGCCATGCGGGCGGTCGCCCCGGCGCTCGCCCTCGGCAACGCGGTCGTCCTCAAGCCGGACCCCCGCACCGCGGTCAGCGGCGGTGTCGTCTTCGCCCGCGTCTTCGAGGAGGCGGGCCTGCCCGCTGGTCTGCTGCACGTCCTGCCCGGCGGCACGGATGCCGGCGCCGCCGTGGTCGAACATCCGCAGGTCCCCGTCATCGCGTTCACCGGCTCCACCCGCGCCGGCCGCGCCATCGGCGTCGCCGCCGCACAGCACCTCAAACGGGTCCACCTGGAACTGGGCGGGAACTCCGCGCTCGTCGTCATGGACGACGTCGACCTGCGCAAGGCCGCCTCGGTGGGCGCCTGGGGATCCTTCGTCCATGCCGGCCAGATCTGCATGGCCAGCAGCCGCCACCTCGTCCACGCCTCGGTCGCCGACGACTACACGGCGCTGCTGGCCCAGCACGCCGACGCGCTCCGGGTCGGCGACCCGGCCACGGAGGACGTCGCCGTCGGACCGCTCATCGACAGCCAGCAGCGGGACAACGTGCACCGCATCGTCACGGACACGGTCGGGGCCGGTGCCCGGCTGGCCACGGGCGGCGGTTACGAGGGCCTGTTCTACCGGCCGACCGTGCTCGCGGACGTACCGCTCTCCGCGCCCGCCTACGCCGAGGAGATCTTCGGCCCCGTAGCGCCCGTCGTACCCTTCCAGGACCTGGATGAGGCGGCCGCGCTCGCCGGGGGCACCGAGTACGGGCTGTCGCTTGGTGTCCTGACCCGGGATGTCATGAAGGGTCTCGCCCTGGCGGAGCGTGTGCCCAGCGGCCTGGTACACATCAACGACCAGACGGTCAACGACGAGCCGGTCATCCCGTTCGGCGGTGTCGGCGACTCCGGCACCGGCGCCCGTCACGGCGGCAGCGCCGCCAACCTCGAGGCCTTCACCGAACAGCAGTGGGTCACCGTACGCGGCGAACTCCCGCAGTACCCGTTCTGACCGTCCCGACACACAGACCCGCACGGAGAGCCCCATGCCCCCGAACCCCATGACCGTCGTCCCCCGTGGGACCGGTGAGAGCCCCGCCCCCGCCGGCGCCGGAGCCGACTGGCACACCGGCAACAGGTTCCTCAACGGCCCCTTCGCACCCTGGACGGAGGAGAACGAGGCGTACGACCTGAAGGTGGACGGCGACATACCGTCCGACCTCGCGGGCGCGCTGTTCCGCGTCTCCTCCAACCCCCGCTTCCAGCCCCGTAACACCGACCGCTACCACTGGTGGGAGGGCGACGGCATGGTATGCGGTGTCTACCTGCGCGAGGGCAGAGCCGCCTACCGCACCCGCTGGGTCCAGACCGACTCGATGAGGGTCGAGGTGGAGGCCGGGGAGGCGATCTACAGCGGCTTCGTCAACGGCGGCACCCAGGGCCAGCTGCCCGAGGGTGCCCCGCGCGCCAAGAACGTGGCCAACATCAACGCCGGCCTCTTCGACGACCATCTGCTCGTCTACTTCGACGGCGGACTGCCGCACGCACTGGACCCCGAGACGCTGCGCACCCTCGGCACGTACGACTTCCACGGCGGCGTCGACGTCCTGTGCACCGGCCACTACAAGACCGACCCGGACACCGGCGACATGCTGTTCTTTGCCGCGATCGGACCCACCATCACCTGGTACCGCGCCGACGTGAAGACGGCCGAGATCAAGGACTCGCACTCCTTCGACATCGGTGTGCCGGTCCTCATGCACGACTTCGCGGTGAGCGACACGTACGCGATCTTCTTTGTCACACCCGCCCAGTTCCGCCTCGACCTGGTGGCCCAGAGCAGGCCCGGCGTCGTCTGGGACGAGAAGTCCCTTGATCACGGCGTCCAGATCGTCCTGATGAACCGCCACACCCACGAGGTCACCTGGCACGAGCTCGGCGGCCACTGGGCCAACACCCACTTCTACAACGCCTACGAGCAGGACGATGAGCTGATCGTCGACGGGCACCGGATCAGCCGCCTCGGCAGCCCGGTCGACCGTCTCTCCACGCCCCTGGGCTCCCACGAGTGGTTCCCGCCGGCCCTGCCCTACCGCTGGCGCGTCGACCTGGCGACCGGACGGGCCACGGAGGAGATGATCAGCGGCGTCTTCGGCGAGTTCCCGAAGATCAACGACGCCTACACGGGCCGGCCGCACCGCTACGGCTACTTCGTCACCACGCGCAGCCTGGCCGACGACACCATGTCCGACGGCCTCGCCCGTCACGACTACCTTCTCGACCGCACCACCGTCGTTGAAGGACCCGACGGCCTGACCAGCCCGAGCGAACCGGTCTTCGTGGCCCGCGAGAACGCCCGCGGCGAGGACGACGGCTATCTGCTCTCCCTGTGGTGGAACCGCGCCACCGGCCTGAGCGAGCTCCTCGTCCATGACGCGGCCGACCTGCGCCGCACCCCGCTGGCCCGGGTCAAGCTTCCCAGCCGGGTGCCCTTCGGCTTCCACGGAAGCTGGGCCGACCACGACGTGCTGGACCGGGCCATCGCAGCGAAAGGCGACGACCGATAGTGGCGCTGCTCCGGAGACGGTCCTCGGCTCCGCTGCCGCGACACCGGCGACGCGACCTTCGACGATCCTGGGCCAAGCCGAGACGGAGGACGTGGCATCCGGGTTGAGCCGTTGAGCCGAGGACGCCTCTCCCCCGAAGGTGCGGGCCGAGCCGAAGGCCCGCACCCCCCGGCCGTGGCCCGTGAGGCAGTCCGGCCGCCCAGGGATCAGCACAATCCGCGACCGGCTGGCCCCGCGCCGGGCCCAGCAGGCCGACAGCGCCGCCATGGCCGTCGGCGCGCGGGTGCTGTCCGACCTGCTTCGCCTCCCGGCCGACGTCGGCGCGCCGCTCGTAGTTGAGAGTGACCACGATCAGGTCGCCGTCCCGCGCCAGGCGACTGCTGTCGTTATGGCCGCGGTCACCGGCGACCGTCCGGAGCTGGAGGGCGACGTCGGCCCGCGCGGGCCGACCAGCGCTGTCCAGGCGGCCGTGCCGTTCCACCCGCCGACCGACTTCCTGCAGATTGACGCGCACATGCCGGACGGCTGCAGGGTGTTCAACTCGGCGTTCGGGCTGACGGACTGCCACTCCGACGCCCGCTCACCCGAGGCGCTACTGCTCGGCTGCACCATCATGGCCTGCCCTGGCAAGGTCGTCGCGGCGAACCCGCTCACCTACATCGGCGAGCGGCATACCCCGCCGTCTCTGATCTTCCACGGCGAGCAGGACCCTTTGTGCCGTACCACCAGAGCCGCCTGCTCTACGACGCCCTCGCGTCCGCGGGTGAAGAGGCACATCTGAATCTCCTTCCCACGAGCCGGACACGGGCCGCTGGAGGACATGCTCACCGACGACGAGACCCGCCAGGGTGCCTACGAGAAGACCACACGCAACGGGCACAGCATGCCGGCCCGCCCCGTCAGTCCGACGCGGCCGGCCGTCGTCTCTTTCCTGGAACACAGCGGTTGCGCCCTCTGTCCCGCTGAGGCACTGGTCCTCGCCGCCCAACGGGTCTACCGTCGTTGGCCAGCGAAGCGTACGAAGGGGTTGGCGGCGCAGTATCCGCGGTAACCGCCGGTCCGTTGGACGATCTCGAAGAAGATGTACCCGACCGTATCCGTGTAGCAGCGACGGAACTCCCCGCCCCGCTCGTCGCGGTCGCAGAGAATGCCACGTTCGCGATACGTCTCCAGCTCCCGGTCGGGGAATTTGTACGGTGCCGCCTGGTCGTCGCAGTAATTCGCCGGAATGATGAGGAGTTCGGCGCCCGCCACTGGGACGTGCCGCACCGCCTCGACGATGTCCTCGACCGCGAACGCCGCATGTCGGGGCCGCACCTGGCGGGCCACCGCTGAACACGCGGGTGTCTGGTGTCCAGCGGGTGAGGTACCCGACTGCCCCTCGGTCGCGCTCGACGAACAGGCGGTGGAAGCGAGACATCGAAGCCGTGAACGGGACACCCAGCTCCCGCAGGCGCAGGGACACGGTCTACGTATGGGCGTCGGCGCCTCGGCGGGAGAACTCGGCAGCGTAGTCAGCTCATGTGGAGCCTGCTTGCTTGGCCCGCTTCTCGGCCCGGCTGATGTGCAGTCCGAGGAGGCGGCTGAGCGCGACGGCGGGGAGCTCGGCGGAGAGATGCATCAGCGTGGTGTTGCGTGCGGGCCGTGCCTTGATGCCCAGGGCGGTGAGCTTGCGCATGAGCTGTCGGCTGCTGATCGGCTGTCCACCGGCCGTGCCCGGGAAGAGCCATAGCTGATCGTCACTGCGTCCGAGGGTCGAGTAGCCGTGCCGCTGCTGGACGAGCTTCAACACGAGGGCGTCAAGCGGTGGCGGCAGGTCGGTCAGGTGGGGCCCGAGCTTGAGCGCAACCCCGCCCTCCAGGCGGATGACCTGGTCGAGCCGGATCTGGGAGGTCCGACTCAGAGGCTGGGCGGACACCAAGAGAAGAAGGCCCGCGACGCGGGTGGTGGTGTCCACCCCGTCGCCTTTCACGAGTCGGCGGACGTGGGCCCATCGTTGAGAACGGCCCGTCCGGCCGGTGCACCTCTCCCCCACTCTCACGCCCCGCACAAGCCGCAGGCGCTCTTGTGCGCCCCTGACACAACACGCCCGGCCTTTTACGTGATCGGCATGTCTGACCACGGCAGACGGCCGTTCCCGGACTCGAGTCCGCCGCTGCGCACGGTCGAGCTCGTCACGGACGAGGGGATTGACGTCCTCGTGTACGGCGGGCCGCCCCCCTTCGAGGTGGTCGAGATGTCGTTCGTGCCAGCCGGGCTCGTCAACGAGGAGAACCGACGTAACTGCGGTGCAGCAGAAGGGCGAGGCCTGAACTTGACTCTGTCGGGGATCTTGGAATTTCCCGGTGCGGCAGCAGGAGCGACGGGCATGCTCGGATGGTTCCGCCGATTGATACAGCTGTCGAGGTGCTCGTTGTCCCTGCGCCCTCGTTCCGGTGAGCAGGTCCCGTCTCTGACTGCGCAGGTTGCGCGGGCGAGCAACCCGGACGGCACGACGGCGATATGGGTACGTGACCGGCTGGGTGGGCTGTGGTACGACGAGGACTTCATGGACTGGTACCCGCGTGATGCGCGTCCGGGTCTCTCACCTGCTGGCCGACTTCCGAGACCGTCTCGCCGAAGACGACCGCGCCGACCGCCTCCTCGACCTCGCACTGGCCCGCCTCAAGGAGGCCGGCCTGGTGCGCGAGCGCACCACGCAGCGCACCGACTCCACCCACGTCCTGCCCGCAGTGCATGACCTGACCCGCCTGGAGATGGTCACCGAGGCGGTCCGCGCCGCGCTCGAAGACGTCGCCGGCACCTCCCCGCATCTGCTCGACGAGCTGGTCGATGAAGACTGGGGGCACCGCTCCGGCCGACCGGTCCGCCTGGGCAAGAACCCCACCAAGCCCAAAACCAGGATCTAGCTACCGGAAACGACGCCGTCCGGCTCCTGGAACACCTCTACCGGCACGGAGCGGACCGCACGTCCGGTCCTCGCCTCCGGGCCCTGCGCCAGATCATGGTGCAGAACTACCACCGTGACGCCGCAGGACACCTGCGCTGGCGCACCGCCGAGAAGGAAGACGGGCCCGGACTGCCGCCCTCGTCGAGGGCGGTCGTCTCGCCCCACCGCACCTCGGCTTGGCTGTGCCACTTTCACGGGGAGCCATTTGGAGGTGACTTGGAGAGTCGTTTCTCGGCGTCAGGCAAGATCAATGTCAGTGGCTCTTGGGTTCTGACACAGATCTTGGGGAGCCGTCGCGGAGGGTGACGGCACCGTTCGATTGAGAGGTCCAAACCCCGGTTGCTCGACGTGAACGCTCACCTCGTACCCTCCGCACATGACTGATGACCCGTTCCAGTGCCGCTGTGTCCTCTGCCATGACTACGGCGACCGGGACGAAGCGGACCGCATGGATCTGACGGTCATCGAACATGTGCAGCAGCACGAATGGCACGTCGTGATGGTTCCCGAAGACGAGATCGGTCCTGGATTCGCCTACACGATCGGCCTCGCGCACACTCACGGCGGACCTGAACTGGCCGTGTTCGGGCTCCATGTCCACGCCATGCACCGCATGCTCAACACACTTGGAGAGAAATCCGCCGCAGGCGAGGCACTGGCGGACGGCCAGAGCCATCCTGACGTCCTTGCAGGTCATCGAGTCGCGCTCAGGCAGGTTGACCGCGGCTGGTACCGGACCTTCTTCGGGCAGGCCATCGGGTTCTACCGGCGGCCGCCTCTCCCCGTGCTGCAAGTCGCGTGGCCTGATGCCGAGGGCCGTTTCCACTGGGATGAGCAGGCTGACGAGAAGCATCGCGAGTCACAGCCGCAGTTGTGGCTGCCTCCGAGTGACCATCCTGTCGGGATCTGGACCACCGAACTCTGATCTCAAAGCGGCGGGACGCCGGCGGGCCGACACCCGGACAATGCACTACTGAAGCAAGATCATCTTGCGTAGGAGTTCGAATCCGGCACGGCCATAGAGCTGTCTCTTGATCTCTTTGATGCGGTTCACGGCGCCCTCGATGCTGCCCGAGCTCCAGTCCAGGGTGAGTCCGGCGATCACGGCGTCGAGGTCTCGGAGCAGGTGGAGTGCGAAGCCGGTGAGCGCGGGCAGCCGGCTGGCGTCGGCGGCGTCGATCCAGGCAGGGAGCGTGGCGCCGAGGCGGCCGGTGAGTATCTCGCCGAAGTCGCGGACGTGCCCGGCGGCTGTGTCCAGCTCGGGACAGCGGGTCAGGAGATCCTTCAGGCCGACGCGGCCTTCCTCGCTCAAGGCGGCGGGGTGCCGGGTGAGCCAGCCGGTCACCTGCCGTACCGTCGGTGGCCGCGGCGACGCTGCGGATGGAGCCTCGCGCAAGGTGGCAACGTGGGCTCGGACCATGCCGTAGGTGACGGGAGCTTGCTCGGCGACCAGTTCGCCGTGGAGTCGGGTGACACTGGTGCACCCCTCTGCGAATCGCCGTTCCAGGTAGGGCTTGTAGGGGTCCAGCCGACTGGGCCGGAGGGCCGGTTCTCGCGGATGGTGTCCTGCCAGCGTGCGGCGTTCGCGTACCGGAGGACGGTGTTGAGGCCCCAGCCCAGGTGCCGGGCGATCGCCCGGCATGAGTGGTGATGAGGCTTCGCGAAAATGGGTCTGGGCGGAATTTCGTGACGGTCACGGTCAACGTTCGTGGGACGTGCAGCTCGGGAGATAGTTCCCAAGCTGAAGGAAGCCGCTCTTCCCTACCCTGGCGTTGCCAGAGTGTCGTCAGGATCGCCTGGGCCATGTGTATCGGCAGAGCTGTCGTTGGAAATCACAGTGCTACCGCCAGCGCGTAACGGTATGGGAATCGCGTCCAACCGCGCCAGGGAGGGATCGTCCACTTGGCCGGCTGCTAACGCCCACGCGACGCCTTGCTCCGCTTCCGTACGCGCCGCCACACCGACATAGATCAAGACAATCAGGAATGGCAAGGTCAGCAGACACCAGGGGTTCCAACGGACCGCCAAGACGACACAGGCCGCGGCCAGGGGGCCGAACATCGCGATACGGAAGTCAGCTTCGGACTGGAGCCGGTCGTGTTCCAGTGCGACAGGCTCCGCCGAGCCGCGCAAGCGCAGGATGATGTTGTAGCGGTCCGACTTCAATTGATCGGCCAACGTCTCGGCATCGACCACCTGGCGGACAAGCCAGCGGCGAGTCCAGCCGTGGGTGAGCGCATGGTGCTCCCACTCGGCCTTTGTCCGAGCGGGTAGATTTGCAGGAGGATCGGCCAACAACTGGTCAAGGAGTTGGTTGCGGAACCCCGCGTCATGGCTGAACCTCTCCGCAAGCCGACTGACAACCACGTAGATGAGCGCCTCGTCGCCTTCGTTCTCTCGGCGGTCGCCAGGGGTTATGGGGGCGATCGGAGTACGACGGAGGGCAGCCCCGACCGCGTATGTGACGCTCAGGCCCAGCCGAGTAGCAATTACACCAACGAGGTAAGCGATCACGCTGACGGCGATTCCTACAGCGCCGAGTCCCGCGGCGTGTGCCAGCCGGTACACATCAGCCGGTACCCCCTGCGCACTCCCTGGTTCGGGCATGCGGTAGCCGACGGCGAGCCACAGCACGAGTAACCACGTGTACCCCACAGTGAGAGGAGTGCGGATCTCCCGCACTCCCGGCAAGAGGGTGGCCAACATGCAGTAAGTGTGACTGAAATCCAGTTGGTGGGGAAACCGCCAACACATCCGCATCAGTGGCCAGTTGGAGTCTGAGGGCCGGAAGCCGGCGGTGGTCACGATCGCAGCAGGACGCGGGTGCGTA
The DNA here is from genome assembly GCF_054850255.1 of Streptomyces sp. 7R007. Lineage (NCBI taxonomy): Bacteria > Bacillati > Actinomycetota > Actinomycetes > Kitasatosporales > Streptomycetaceae > Streptomyces > Streptomyces sp. 7R007. The sequence goes on from NZ_JBTWMV010000078.1 coordinate 15,637, forward strand.
GGAGTCGGAAGGATCCCCGGCCGTACATCTGCCGCTTGATCGTCTTAAACGGTTGACGTGGCCTTCGACGACGCCGGAGCTGTAGGCGAGCGTCATGCCGGCGAGGACGGCGTCCCAGTCCTGACGCAGGAATCCGGCGAAACCCCGTATCGGATCAGGGGCGTTGGTCCCGGCCTCACGGACCCAGGCGGCCAGGAGGTGCCCGCGGCGGTCGCGGACCAGGCCGGTGAAGACGCGGGCCAGGTCGCAGGCGGTGGCGATGTCGGGGCACGCGATACGCACCTCGTCGAGCTGGTCTTGTTCCTCGCGGGTCAGCGTGTCGCGGGGCCGCATGATCCATGAGGTGATCTTTCTCGGCTTCGGGATCGGTTTCGGGGCCTCGGTCTGGGCGGTGCCGCCCCGCAGGCTTCGGACGTAGAGGCGTACGGCCTGGTGGTTTCCGCGGAAGCCGTGTTCGCGGATCTCCCCGGTAGATCTGGGTCGCGTTGGTGCAGCCGTCGGTGAAACGCTGCTGGATGTACGGGCGGTAGGTGTCGATCTGGCGGGGGCGGCGGTCGCGGGCCGAGGCGATCAGCACGTCGAGGTCGGTGGTCAGGTAGCGGCGGACGGTTTTGCGGTCCAGTCCGAACCGTTGGGCGATGGCGCTGATCGTCCACGTCGCCTCCCGTAACCGGTGGATCTCCGCATACCGTTCGGTCACTCGCTGCATGAGCGGGGTCGCGGGAATGTTGTCGAGCGGCGGCGTCAGCGGCAGCAGTGCCGTGGGCGGTGCGGTCGTTGGCGTCGGTGCATCCACATCGTCCAGGGCGAATTTGTGCAGGCAGGCGCGGTGTTGGTGGCAGGTCTTCTCGACCGCGGCGGACAGGTTTTGAAGCATGTGCCAGCGGTCGGCCACCTCAGTTGCGGCCGGTGCGGCCTCCTTGATCGCGCGGCTGTAACCGCTGTCGCGGTCCCGGCAGATGATCTCGGCGCCGGAATGTGCGGTGAGCCAGGCGGCCAGCGTCTCGCTGATGCGGTCGGGCAACAGGTCGATCGGGGTGGACGTCTCGATGTCGAGCAGGATGGTCCCGTAGGTGCGCGAGCGCCGGAAGGCGAAGTCATCGACGCCCAGCACCCACGGGCTGCGTGCGGGAACCTCGGGCGCGTGCAGCTGGGCCCTGCCGGTCGGCACGGCCAGCCAGCGGCACAGCCGCATGCCCGACCGGCCACCCGACGCGAGCGCAACAGACCGCCACAGCGTCTTCACGCCGGGGCCGGCACGGGCATAACGCGTGGTCAGACCGTCGACCTGCTCAACGAACGTACGCCGTCCGCATCCGGAGGCATCGCAGAAGAACCGCCTGACCTCCAGCTTCACCACCACGCGACGCCCGCCGACGGGACACTCGGCGAGCCGCCGCCCGTAGCGGCTGTGCACCCGACGCGAGGCAGTCGCGCAGTCCGGGCATCTCAACTCCGTTACGGCGCTGTGGGCTTCGGCCACAACGACCCCGCTCGCCTCAAACAACCGGTCCAGCACCATCCCCACGGCGTTCGGGAACAGTACGTCCTGCAACTCGGACAGAACCCCCATGACCAGGGCATTCCCGCCATCGAACACGAAGCGTGAACTACACGATCGTGACCGTCACGAAATTCCGCCCAGGCCCGCGAAAATCCCCACGGTCGATCTTCGCCTCAGTTCGTCCGCTGGTAAATCGATTGGGGAGGATGGGGAGCGAAGAGCACGCCCTGCCGGTGCTGGTGTGGAAAAGCCGTTGCTCTGGGACCTGTTGGGGCTGATAGACAGGGGTATGGGCGACAAGGTCATGCTCTCGGTCGAGCGGATGCTCGCGGAACGCGCCTGCGAGGGCATCATTGTGGACTTCATCCACCGCCTTGACCTCGGCGACCCGAGTTCGGTGGCTGAGCTGTTCACGCCCGATGGTGTCTGGCACTGGCCTTTCGGGGACCGGCGCATTGAGGGGCGCGAGGCTCTGCGCGCCTACTTCGCCCCTCGCCCGGCGGACAGGCTGTCGCGCCGTCTGATGACGAACATCCTGGTCACGGTGGAGTCCGAGGCAACAGCGCGGGCCGTCTCGTATCTGACGACATACCGGGTCGATGGCTACTCAGGTGGAATGATCCAGCCCAGGCTCCCGGCGGACGTCGGCCACTACGAGGACATCTTCCGGAAGATCGACGGCGCCTGGTTCCTCGCCAGCCGCACTGTCTTCCTCCCCTTCGGCGGCGGAACGGAACAGCTCCCCGTCGCGGATGGATCACCCGCCTGACGACACCGCTTTACGGCCCGGCGACCGTCAGGTCGCCGGGCCGTGGTGATCGGTGAGGGTCGGCCGAAGTAGGCGCGAAGGATGTGGTCGATCTCGGGGACCAGGTCGCTGACGGTGATGTTGTCGATCCAGCGGCGCGGGATGTCGCTGGCCCAGCAGACGTTGTCGGGCTGGTCCACGGTGGTCGAGAAGATGAAGGTGCGGGTGCCGTCGCTGTGGCTGCGGGTGATCAACTCGTCGACCTGGGCGAGCGTGAAGGGGGCGGCGGTCATGGGGTCCGCCGCAGCGGGACGAAGTCGGTGCGGTGGTGCGGCATCGTCGGACGGGCGGCCTCGGGGGTGGCCAGCAGGGCGACGATTGTGACGGGCTGCTGGCAGTGGGGGCAGTTCCGGGTCGCGGTCGGCTCCAGCGGGTCACGGACGGCCGCGGACTGCCGGGAGTCGGTGCGGACCGGTGGCGGCGGAGGGAGCTCGATCCGGGCCGGCAGCGCGGGTGGTGCCTGGTCGAGGCGGCGGGCCCGTTCCTCGTCCAGGGGCCGGTCGCGGCGGTGCTCGGCTTCGCGACGGCAGACGGCCGAGCAGTAGCGGGGGGTGCGGACCGTCGTCTTGGCCTGGGAGGGGTTCTCGCAGACCGGGCAGGTTCGGGTCTCCGTCTGGGCCTCGCGGGCGGCGGTGCGGCATTCGGACGAGCAGAACATGCGCTTCGGGCTGAGGGTGGTGGTGAACTCCCGCTCGCACTGGGGGCAGGTCCGCTGCGTGGGCAGATGCGAGCGGGCCTTCTCCCCGCAGGTCGGCGAGCAGTATTTGCGTCGGCTCAACGGCGCCATCATCCAGACCGGCACCGAGTCCTACCGCCTCGCCCACACCAAGGCCCTGGCCGAGCAGACCGCAGCCGGCTGAAAGGTGCCGCATGGCCGACCCCGAGCCAACGGGGTCGGCAGCAGGGCGAGATCAGCCGTTCACTTCCCGCGCCACGCGCTCCAGTCGGCCCCGGTGGCCTTCCCACCACGTCTGATCCCCTGCTGGCATGTTGTCTTAGCCTTGCAAATAGCCGACGGATCCGTCGATGAGCTCTCGCACGATGTCGGCATGACCGGCGTGCCGCTGAGTATCGGAGATCACGCGCACCAGGATGTGGTTCAGCGTCACCTCTCGACGTTCCTCCGGCCACCACGGGACGTGACCGATCGCATCAAGCGGCAGCGCCGCGATCGTGCTGTTGGAGTGCTCCCACGCCTGGCGATACAGCCCAACGATCTGTTCACGTGATTCGTCCGCTGCGGCCCACATGTCCGAGTTGGGCTCTGACTCCTCGGTATACCACCAGGACGGTGGGTCCTCGTCGAAGAACGGCCGCCCAAACGTGTCGCCGAAGTATCCCAACTCCACGCTGGCGACGTGCTTGACCAGCCCCAACAGGTTCGTGCCCGTGGGGGTCAGCGGGCGGCGGATGTCGTACTCCGAGAGCCCATCGAGCTTCCACACCAGGGCGTCACGCCCTTCTTGCAAGTACCGGAGAAGGTCCGCTTTCGGGTTCGGTTCGATCATGCCGGGCAGTTTCCCATCCGGCACTGACAGCCGGGAGTTTCATCAATCAAAAGTCACTGAAATTGATCTTGCCTGCTGCCGCGAAACGACTCCCCAAGTCACCTCGAAATGACTCCCCTCGAAAGTGACACAGCCGCCCCGTCACTCCGCGCCACCGATCACGCGGCGCCGTCACATTTTTGAGTGTTTGTTTGTTCGCCACCAGGGGCCGAACGCGAACAACGCGTGACCGGCTACAGCTGATGCCGACGGTCCAATCCCAGGTCCCGGACCCGCCGTGCACGACACGGCAGGCAGCTCGCCATAAGGATGCGAACAACGGAAGCACACTCATGCCCTTCACTTAGCGCACAGCGGCCGCAGTCACCGTTCCGGTCACTGCCCCGATGCCTTGCATCGGCCCGGCGACGGTCGGCGCGAGCCCCACGGCCCCGACCGGCGGCCAGCAGGGTCTCGCCGCCGGTCGACAGCCGGCCAGCCCGGGGTCTGCCACCGGCAGGACGGTCCGGTGGCACTGCGGCGGCACTGGTGGCACGAGGGGCGGCCATCACGGCCAGATCGTCGGCGCCCAGGCCGACGACCGGCTCACTCTGCGCAGGGCTCTCCACACGTCACGCCCCGTGCACATCCGAAGGCCGGCACTCACAACACCGCCGCCGTCGGCGACAACGGCGCCCCCCTGGAAGACCTGCGCGGACATCGTGAACGCAAGGGAGAGGTGTACCAGATCCGACCGCTAGGCGCAGCCTGCGCACCCCCCAGGCAGCGAACGACACACCCATCGAACGAACGGAGAAGCACATGCCCATAACCAAAACGCTCACCGCCGGTGCGGCGGCTCTGATCGCGGCGACCGCGCTCGTGCTGTGCGGCACCCCCGCCCAGGCCGACGACGCGCATGCCGTGGACACCCACCTTCCGGCAGAACTGGACGCCCTGATGCGGGCCAATCCGGGCGCGAAGCAACTCGACGACCGCACGATCGAGCTGCGCAACGGAGTCATCGCCCGCCTTACGCCGGTTTCGGAGTCCTCCCCCGCGGCCTGGCCTCCTTCGTGCGACTACGGCTGGCTGTGCCTGTTCAGCGGCATCCAGGGAGGCGGCGACAGGCTCAACCTCTACCGCTGCGGATTCGTGAACATCGGCAGCCAGTACGGCTGGAGCGACAAACTGCGCTCCTACGTCAACAACCAGACACCCGGTACCCGCTCCAGTTTCTACAACTGGACGGGCAGCCAGTGGGAATGGCTGGGGGACTCAGTGGCCAAGGACCAAAGCCCCAACGTTCCCACCCGGCTCTGGTACACGGACGCGATCACCGTCTGCTGAGGAGCCAACCCGGTTTTCCGGCAAGCCGCCAGACACAGGTGCCGCTTGCCCCGAGCGGCACCTACCGGCCTCCACCGATGCGGGCCCAGACACCTCCCAGGTGGCGCCGCTGGCTGGTGGCCCCGCGGTCCAGTCGTCGGCGTGCTCCTGGGCGAGGTCTGCGAGGGCCAGGCCAGGTTCATTCGCCTCGGCCAGGAAGTCCAGGGCGACGCTGACGCGAGGCCGCAGGTACGGGTTGGCGGAGGCAAGTTAGCGGAAGGAGATTGGCGGCGCGTGGCGACCCGCTGGCGTGCTCGCCGAAGCAGGAACCAGTGCAGGAGCGGACGGGCAAGGCTGGCGTGCGCGGCCCGCTTGTCTGCGAGCCCGTGCTCCAGCCAGCCCGGGATGCGTTCGAGGCTCTCGTTGCGTTCCTTCAAGGCGCCGGTGTGGAGGAGGAGTCGGCGGACGTCGCGCTGATCCCGATTAGGCGGGAGCCCAGCCAGCAGTTCATAGCACGCCGATCGTCAGCCGATGGCAGTAGCCCTCCACGGGCCGACCACATGGCCGCTCGCCCCGACGCATTGGCCTGAGCTTGGCGTTTAACGTGGCAGGTCATCCGACCTGCTGATCTGCGGTTCTTTCCGGGACAGCGGAGGCGGCCGTTCTCCACGCTTCGAGATGTCGAGTCACAAAGTACAAGAGAACGGCCGCTGTGTATGAGTCTGTCTGTCGATGCGCCTGCCGTCGCGGCGTTGGACGTGTTGTCCCGCTTTCGGGTCGAGTTCTATGAATGCCTCTACGCTCGCGCGGATGCGCTCTTCGAGCTCACCGATGCGGTGCTGTGTGCGGACGGGCCGGTGAAGACGCTGGTCGAGTTGTCGCTGGCGGTCGAGCACCGGCGCGGGCACGGTGCGCTGTACGCGGCGTTGGACCGCGGTTGGCTGGAGCCGACCCGCCTGCGCCGCACGCTGGCCGGCCTGCCGTTGCCGAAGGCGGCCGACGGCCGGATCGTGCTGGCCGTGGACGTGAGCAACTGGCTCCGTCCCCGCCTCGAGGATTGGCGGGCTCTCACAAAACTCCGCACCGACCCTGCCCGCGCCACCTGCCTTCGGCGCGCCTGATCGTCCCGACGAACCTCGAAGTCAACAGCTCAGGGATCCGCTCAGCAGGCAGTCACTCACGACGAATTGGAGTGTCCCGGTACCGGGCCATTGCCAGTGACCCAGTTAGCCGACGCGTCCCAGTCCCCTGGAACCGGGGTGCGTCAGGGCTCAATGCTCTCCAGGTCCTTGAGGAGGCTGGGGTGGGTTGGCTGCCACCCGAGGGCGTCGCGGGTATGGGCGCTGGACGCCGGCTGGTCCATGGCGAAGATCGGGCCGAACGGACCGAAGTTCTCCTGCGGAACCTCCTCGACCGGCAGGCCCAGTCGTCGGCCGATGACTGTGGCGATGTCTCGCACCGCGTCGCCCTCATCGCCGACGGCGTGCCAGGACGTCCCTGCCGGTGCGGATTCAAGGGCCAGCCGGAACAGGACGGCTGCGTCGAGCGCGTGCACGGCTGGCCAGCGCTGGGTACCGTCGCCTGGGTAGCCAGCCACCCCAGTGCGGCGCGCTTGATCGGTCAACAGGCCGGCGAATCCGCCCTGGCCCTTGTTGTGGACCGTGCGCGGCATGCGAACCGCCGTGCTGCGCACACCGCGCGAGGCGAGGTCCAGCAGCGCATTGACCGAACGGCCTCGACCGCCCACCGGTCCGTCGGTCGGCAGCGGATCGGCCTCGGTGGAGGCGCGACCCGGCACCCAAGGCGTACCCGAGACCGTGACGATCGGGCGGTCGCTTCCGATGAGTTCCTGCCCCAGCGCGGCGAGCGCGGCGCTCTCCTCGGCGATGGCCTGCGCGAGCGCGTCCGTATTGCCGTAGTCGCGTCCGAACGCCAGACTGATCACGCCGTCGCACTGCCCTGCACCGGACCGCAGGACATCGAGGTCCGCCAGGTCTCCTCGCAGCACCTTGGCACCAGCGCTTTCAAGGGCCTGCGCGGAGCTGTCCGAGCGAGCCAGTGCGAGAACGGTGTGACCGTTGCCGAGGAGTTCGGCAACGACGGCGGAGCCGATGGTGCCGGTACCGCCGGTGACGAAGACATGCATGAGCTCTCCCTGGAAGTGATGGGACTGTTGTCCCGTCACTGACCCTACACGGTGACGGGACAGGTGTCCCATCACCTAGCCTGATCGCATGCCTAGTGGGACTCCGTT
>NZ_JBTWMV010000079.1:0-22960 GCF_054850255.1 Streptomyces sp. 7R007
GCGGTGGACGCGGGACGCGGCCGTCAACGCGTGGAATCGCCGACGACGAGGCGGCGGTCGCGCCCTTCGGCGCGTTGACGCTGCTGCGCCCCCAACTGGCGGCCACCGGGCTGGCCTTGGGCCTGGCCCGCGTCGACGAGCCGCGGCTGGGGCCGGCCGGCCCGGCGGAGGCGGCCGCGGCGGCGGCCATGACGCCGCGCCGCCGCCGCGAGTTCCTGGCCGGCCGGGAGGCCGCCCGCCGGGCCCTGCGCGCGGCCGGCACGGCGTGCGGTGAGATCCCCCGGGCCGGCCGGCTGCCGGTGTTCGCGCCCGGACGGGAGGCGTCGATCTCGCACAGTGCCGGGATCGCCGTCGCCGTGGCCCGCCGACCGGGACACGACGCCCCGCTCGGCTGTGATCTGGAGCTGCGGCCGCTGCCGCATGGCGCGGAACGGCTGGTGCTGCGCCCGGACGAGGAGGGGCTGCTGGCCGCCGCCGTCGGAGGGCAGGGTGGGCCCTGGTCGGTGACGGCGCTGTTCTCGGCGAAGGAGACGGCGTGGAAGGCCCTGCACCTCGCGGCCGGACCGGGGACGCCCATCACGTCGATGAGCACCCTGCGCGACCTGCGGGCCGAGCCCTGCGACGCCGGCCTGCACGTCGTTCTGCGCGCCGACCCCGCGTACGCGGTCCGGGTGCGGGTGCTGCCCGTCGGCGTGGGCGTGTTCAGTCACACCGTGGGAAGGCCCTTGCCGTAGGAGGGATTTCGGCCGCACGGGGCTCGCGCCGGGCAAGGGCCTTCCAGTTCAGGACTCCGGGCGGGCGTTGACCAGGGCCGCCATGTTGCCCGCGGGGTGGCGGTTGTCGTGGATGAGCTGGTGGGCCAGGCCGATCTCGTCGAAGGCGAAGGTCCGCGACAGGCACGGGTCGATGACGCCCTGCGCGATCAGCCGGGTCACCTCGCGTGCCTCGCGCGCGCTGGCGACGTGCGAGCCCTGCAGCCGCTTCTGCCGCATCCACAGGAAGCGCAGGTCGACGTCGCCGTTGTAGCCGGTGGTGCCGCCGCAGATGACGACCATGCCCCCGTTGTCGCACAGGTACAGGGAGGTGGGGATGGTGTCGGCGCCCGAGTGCTCCAGCACGACGCGCGGGTTGCGGCGCTCGCCGAGCACCTCCCAGAAGCGCCGGCCGAAGGCCCGGGCGCCGGTCAGCCACCGGCCCATGGCCTCCTCGTCGGACGTGTCCGGCAGCCGGCCCCAGTGGTCGAACTCGCGCCGGTCGATGAAGCCCTCGGCGCCGAGCTTGAGGCAGAACTCGCCGCGTTCCTGGCTGGAGACGACCGCCACCGGGATGCCGCCGACGTGGCGCACGAGCTGGATGGCGATGGAGCCCAGTCCGCCCGCGCCGCCCCAGATCAGCACCGGGTCGCCGGGGCGCACGGTGTGCGGCGGCCAGCCGAACAGCTGGCGGTAGGCGGTGGCGGCGGTCGCCATGTAGCAGGCGGCCTCCGCCCAGGACAGCCGGGCCGGCTTGGGGTGGCACATGTAGTCGTCGACGACCGCGAACTGGGCGAAGGAGCCGTAGTTCTCCTCGTAGCCCCACACGCGCTGGGTGGAGGAGAAGGCCGGGTCGGCGCCGAGGCGGACGTCCTCGGCGGACTCGTCCCAGCGGTTGGCCAGGACCACGACCTCGTCGCCGAGCCGGACGCCCCGCACGTCCTCGCCGACCGCCCACACGATCCCGGACAGGTCCGAGCCGCCGATGTGGAAGTCCTCGGTGGCGCCGGCCTTCTGCCGGGCGGCGATCACGTCGAGCGGCTCGCCCAGGGCTGCCCAGACGTTGTTGTAGTTGATGCCGGCCGCCATCACCTTCACCGCGACCTGCCCGCGGCCGACGGGCGGGACGTCCACCACCTCGGTGCGGAAGGCGTCGACGGGCTGCCCGTAGCGCTCACGGCGGATGAGGGAGGCATCTTGCGGGGGACGGTGCCGATCTCGGGCGCGTCGCCGAGCTCGTAGAGGTCCTTGGTCGCACTCACGCGGGGTCTCCTGAACGGTCGGGGCGTACGTACTCGGGTGAAGGGGCGGGCCTGTTCGGGCCGTCCGGGCTCAGTCGCGCAGGGCGCGCAGTGCTTTGGCGACGGTCTCGCCGATGCGGGCGATCGGCTCGGGCTCGGTCATCTCGTAGTGGCCGCAGGGCACTTGGTGGTCGTGCAGGGTGCCGTCGACGTACGGGCGCCAGCCGTCTGCCTTGCCGGGCTGTACGGCCAGGTCGCCGGTGAACTCCGTGACCGGCTCCTGGGCGGCGCTGAAGAACAGCACGTCGCCGCGGAAGCGTCCGGGTGTGAACTGCGGGGCGATGCGCAGGTTGTTGCGCATGACGGCGGCGATGGCGCCGGCCTGCGCCCGGGTGATGGGCGACCTGTCCGCCTCGGCGTCGATGCGGTCCAGCACCGACTCCACGTCCGGCACGGCGCCGGGGGCCGCGGACAGGCCGGCGACGCGTGAGAGCAGGGCCGCGACCTGCCGTTCGGCCGTCTCGGGGTCGTAGGCGGTGCCGTGCGGCTGGGGGGCGTCGAGCATGGCGAGCAGGTCGACCCGTTCGCCGGCCTCCTGCAGGGCGCAGGCCATGGCGTGCGCGACGAAGCCCCCGTAGGACCAGCCCAACAGCCGGTAGGGGCCGTGTGGTTGCACCTCGCGCACCAGGTCGAGGTAGGCGCGGACCATCGCGGCGGCGTCCGGCGCGGGCGGCCGGGTGCCGTCCAGGCCCAGCGCCTGGATGCCGTAGACGGGCTGGTCGCCGCCGAGGTGGGGCAGCAGGCCGGTGTAGCGCCAGGAGACCCCGGCACCGGGGTGGAGGCAGAACAGCGGCGTGGCCGTGCCCTCGGCGCGCAGGGGCAGCAGCGGGCCCAGCGCGGTGGCGGGGGTGGCGTCCGGCGCCGCGCCGGCCTGTTCCTCGGCGAGGAGACCGGCGACGGTGGGCGCGGCCAGCAGTTTCGCCGCGGGGACGTCCAGGACGCCCGCCTGGCGCAGCCGGCCCGCCAGCAGCACGGCGCGCATGGAGTCGCCGCCCAGGTCGAAGAAGTTGTCGTGCACGCCGATGCCGTCGATGCCGAGGGTCTCCTCCCACAGCCGGGTGACCGCCTCTTCGCGTGCGGTGCGCGGCGGTACGTGCCGGGTGGTCAGCCGGGGACGCGGGGCGAGGCCGGAGCCGGCCGGCGTCGCGGCGGGCGTGTCGGACGCCTCGGTGGCCGTGCGGGCGCCGGGGGCGTCGATCCAGTGGCGGTGGCGTTCGAAGGCGTACGGCGGCAGCGGCACCCTGCGCGGGTCGCCCGGCACCGGCGGGAGGGCGGCGTCCACGCCCGCGCTCCACAGCCGGCCCAGCGCCTCGGCCAGGACGAAGCCGTCGGCCGCCTGCGCCTTGGCGTGCCGCATCGTGGTCACCGTCACCGGCGCCTCGTCGGCGAGCCGGCCCAGGGCCAGCTTGGTCAGCGTGTCCCCGGGGCCGATCTCCACCAGGACGGGGCGCAGGCGCTGCCACAGGGCGGCGATGCCGTCGGCGAACCGCACGGTGTGCCGGGTGTGGTCGAGCCAGTGCCGTACGGAGGTGGCCTGGGCGTCGGTGACCCAGGAACCGGTGACGTTGGTGACGTAGGGGATGCGCGGCGGGCGCAGGGTGACCTGCCGCAGGTGGCTTTCGAAGGCCGGCAGCACGGGGTCCAGGACGTGGGAGTGGGCCGCGACGGGGATGCGCAGGCGGCGGAAGGGGATCTCGCGGCGGGCGAGGCCGGCCTCGAAGCGTGCGACGGCGTCGAGGTGTCCGGCGACGGTGCAGGCGGTGGGGCCGTTGACGGCGGTCAGCGACAACTGCTCGTCGAGCAGCGGCAGGATGTCCTCCACGGGCGCGGCGACGCCGGTGGTGGCGCCGCCCGCGGAGCTGATCAGCCGGATGCGTTCGGTGACCAGCGGCAGCATCTCCTCCAGGTCGATCACCCCGGCCAGACAGGCCGCCGTGTACTCGCCCAGCGAGTGGCCGATGAGGGCGTCGGGGCGCACGCCCGCCTCCATCAGCGTGCGGGCCAGCGCGTACTCGGTCACCACCAGCCCGAGGAAGGCGTGGGTGTCGTCGGCCGGCCGGCGCTCGACGAGCGTGGTGCGCAGGTCGCCGCCGAGGACGGGGCGCAGGATGCGCGCGCACTCGTCGACGGTGTCGCGGTAGACGGCGTGCTCGCGGTAGAGCTCAGCCCCCATGCCGGGGTACTGGGTGCCGCCGCCCGGCAGCAGGAACGCCACCCGGGCCGGGTCGTCGCCGACGGGCGGGGTGGCGGGCGTGGCGCCGCGCAGGGCGTCCACCGCTTCCTCGCGGGAGGAGGCCGTGACGGTGAGACGGTGGCGCAGCGCGGGCCGGTCGGCGCGCAGGGAGTGCGCGACGTCGTCCAGGCGCAGGTCGCCGTGGCGCTCCAGGTGCCGGGCGAGGGCGTCGGCCTGGCCGCGCAGCGCGCCGGCGGTGCGCGCGGAGACCGGCAGCACCAGGCGGCGGCCGTCCTCGGGCGGGCGGGGCGCGGCCGGTGAGAGGGGCGGGGCCTCCTCCAGGATGACGTGGGCGTTGGTGCCGCCGATGCCGAAGGCGGAGACGGCGGCCCGGCGCGGGTGGTCGCCCCGCGGCCAGTCCTCCAGCGTGGTGGGCACCCGGAACGGGCCGGAGTCGAAGTCGATGAGCGGGTTGGGCCGGTCGAAGTGCAGGCTCGGGGGGATCTGCCGGTGCTCCAGGGCCAGTACGGCCTTGATGAGCCCGGCGATGCCCGCGGCCGCGCCCAGGTGGCCGATGTTGGTCTTGACCGACCCCAGGGCGCAGAAGCCGCGTACGTCGGTGCTGTGCCGGAAGGCTTCGGTCAATGCGGCGACCTCGATGGGGTCGCCGAGCCGGGTGGCGGTGCCGTGCGCCTCGACCAGGCCGATGGTGCCGGCGTCGACCATCGCGTGGGCCTGGGCGGCGAGGATGACCTCCGTCTGTCCGGCGGCGCTGGGCGCGCTGAAACCGACCTTGCGGCGCCCGTCGTTGTTGACGGCGCTGCCGCGGATGACGGCGCGGACGCGGTCGCCGTCGGCGAGGGCGTCCTCCAGGCGTTTGAGGACGACGGCACCCACGCCGTCGCCCGAGGAGGTGCCGGCGGCGTCGGCGGCGAAGGCGCGGCAGTGCCCGTCGGGGGAGAAGGGACCGTCGGGCACGTGCCGGTAGCCCAGGGCGGCCGAGGGGTTGAGGGAGACCGCGGCCGCGAGCGCGGTGTCGCAGCGGTAGTCCAGCAGGTCCTGGCAGGCGGTGTGCACGGCGACCAGCGCGGTGGAGCAGGCCGTCTGCAGCGACACGCTCGGGCCGGTCAGGCCCAGTTCGTAGGAGACGCGGGTGGCCAGCGTGCCCAGCGAGTTGGCGGTGGCCGCGTGCACGAGCGCGACCGAGCCGGGCTGCCCGGCGAAGCGGGGGTGGACGTGGGCGGGGTAGTAGCGGCTGTCGCCGCTGCCCGCGTACACGCCGAACGCCCCGTTGTCGCGGTCCTCGCCCAGGCAGCCGGCGTCCTCCAGGGCGTGGTAGGCGGTCTCCAGCAGCAGCCGCTGCTGCGGGTCGACGACGGCGGCCTCGGCGGGGCTGTAGCCGAAGAAGCCGGAGTCGAAGCGGTCGATGCCCTCCACGACGGAGGCCATGCGCACCAGGGAGGGGTCGTCGAGGTCGTGGGGGTCGCCGCCCGCGGCGAGGAACTCCTCGTCGCCGACGGGGCGTATCGACTCCCGGCCGGCCGCCAGGTTGTCCCAGAAGGCGTCCAGGTCGTCGGCGCCGGGGAAGCGGCCCGCCATGCCGACCACGGCGACGGCGGGGGCGTCTTCGGCGTCCTGGGCGTGCTCGTCGCGCGTCGCGGGGGTGTCATGCATGGCCGCGGTCCTTTCCGTGCCGTGCGGTGCGGCGGGCGCGGGCCGCACGCTGGCGTTGGGCTTGTTCCCTGGCGCGGTCCAGGCCGCCGCGCGCCGGGTCGGCGCCGGTGTCCGGACCGGCGCCGGTGTGCGGTTCGGGTGGCGGCTGCGTGGCGGCGGGGCCGGTGCGGGCCGCCAGGTGGCGGGCCAGGTCGCGCACGGTGGGGTGCGCGAACAGGTCCACGACCGACACATCGGTGCCGAAGGCGCTGTTGACGGCGGTCTGGGCGGTGACCAGCAGCAGCGAGTTGCCGCCCAGGTCGAAGAAGTTCTCGTCCCGTCCGACCCGGTCGCGGCCCAGCACGCCGCACCACAGCTCGGCGAGCCTGCTCTCCACCTGCCGCAGGTCCTCGGTCGAGTCACCCGCCTCCCGGTGCCCGGTGGCGCCGGCCGAGCGCAGCACCCAGTCGTCGCCGAGCCCGGCCGCGCGGGCGGCGTCGGCGGCGGCGCGGTACAGGGCGCCGAGGTCGGTGCCGTCCGCCAGGCCGACGCGTGCGGCCGGGCGGCGCACCTGGCGGACCGGGGCCGCCACGTGCGAGCGCACCCAGGGGGCGGTGCGGTCGGCGCCGATGAGCAGGTGTGGTTCGTCCAGCGTGCGGGCGAGGTCGAAGGAGCGCAGCGCGGCGGCGGTGTCCAGCACCCGGTAGCCGCGGGCCTCGGTGAGGGCGGTGAGCCGGTAGCCGCGGCTCACCCCGCGCTCGCGCCACATGCTCCAGGCCAGGGACTGCGCGGGCAGACCGAGCTGGCGGCGGTGCAGGGCGAGGGCGTCGAGGTAGGCGTTGGCGGCGGCGTAGGCGGCGTTCATGGCACCGCCGAAGTAGCCGTTGACGGAGGAGAAGGTGACGAAGGAGGTGACCGGGTGGTCGGCGGTCAGCCGGTGCAGCGTCCACGCGCCGTGCGTCTTCGCCGCCAGCGCCTGCCGCCAGGTGCCGGCGTCCAGTTCGCCGACGGGGCGCTCGACGAGCGCTCCGGCCAGGTGCAGTACGGCCGTCAGGGGTGCGTTCCATGCCTGGGCGGCCGCGTCGACCGCGGCGCGCACCTGGGGTTCGTCGGTGACGTCGGCGCTCGCGTAGCGGACGTCGCCCAGCTCGCTCAGCCGCCGCAGCACCTCCCCGCTTCCCCCGGCGTCCAGCGCGTCGTGCGGGGTGCGGCCCAGGATGAGCAGCCGGGTGCCGGGGGTGCGCAGCAGGTGGGCCGCGACCTCGGCGCCGACGCCGCCCAGCCCGCCGGTGAGGAGGGTGAAGCCGTCGCCGGGCTGCTGCGGGGTGTGCGCGGGCGTCTCGGGCAGCGGGGCGAGGCGGCGTACGTGGCGGTGGCCGCCGCGGTAGGCCACCTCCGCGGTGCCGGTGGCGGGCCGTGTCTCGGCCAGCAGCGGCGGCAGCCGGTCCTCGCCGTCGTCGGGCGGGAGGTCGAGGTGCGTGCCGCGCAGCCAACCGAGCTCCTCGCCCAGCGACTTCAGCAGGGCGCCCGCCATGGCCTGCTGCGGGCGGGGCCGGTCCTCGGCGCGCACACCCTGGGCGCCGGCCGTCACGTACACCACGTCCACGGGCTGCCGCGGGCCGGGCCGGGCGGCGAGAGCGCGGGCGAGGGCGAGCAGGGACAGGGCGCCTGCCGCGTGCGGCGGGGTGTGCGTGTCGTCGCCGCCGTCCAGGCCGCCGAGGTGCAGGACGCAGTCGACCGGCCGCTGGTCGCTCTCCAACTGCTCCAGCAGGCGGGCGAGTTCGCTCTCCTCGCCGGTGGGCAGCCGGTAGCGGGCGGCGTCGAGGCGGGCGTACGCGCTCGCGTCCGTGGCCACGGTGCACCGTCCGCCGGCGGAGCGCAGCGCGTCGGCGACCCGCCCGGCCAGGCGCTGGGCGTCCGGGTCGCCGCCCGTCAGGACGAGGGTGTGCCGGCCGGGTTCCGCCTCGCGGGGCGCGGGCTGGTGGGCGCGCTGCCAGACCGGGCGCAGGAACCAGTCGGGCACGGTGGCGGCGGTGCCCAGCAGCAGGTGGGCGGCGCGGACCTCCTCGTCGAAGGCGCCGGCCTCGAAGCTCTTGCGCAGCTTGGTGCGCTGGATCTTGCCGATCTCCGTCTTGGGGATCGCGTCCTGCGGGACGGGGATGAGGAAGGCGGGGCTGACGCCGATCTCGCGGGTCACCTTGCCGGCGATCTCCCGCAGGGCGGCGGCCGTGTCGCCCGCGGCGGCCTCGGGGGTCAGGTGGAGGAACAGGGCCAGTTCGTCGGTGGGCGCGGAGGGGTCGGAGCGTACGGCGACCGCGGCGGTGAAGCTGCGCACGACGTGCGGGAGTTCCTCGACGCAGGCCTCGATCTCGTGGCTGTAGTGGTTGACGCCGTTGACGATGATGACGTCCTTGGCGCGGCCGGTGATGTACAGCTCGCCGGCGCGCAGGAACGCCAGGTCGCCGGTGTCGAACCAGCCGTCGTCGGTGAACGCCTCCGCGTTGGCGGCCGGGTTGTCGTGGTAGCCGCCGGTCACGGAGGTGCCGCGGACCTGCAGGCGGCCGGCGTCGCCCTCGGCGAGCACGGTGCCGGCGTCGTCGACGATCCGCATGGCGAAGCCGGGGTAGGGCAGGCCGCAGCTGACGAACGTGCCCTCGTCGGGGCGGGGTTCGCCGGGCAGTACGGCGTCGGTGACCACCGAGCAGGTCTCGGACATGCCCCAGCCGGGGTGCATCACGTCCTGCGGCAGGCCGAACGGCTTGAGCGCGTGCAGGAAGCGGCGAGCGGCGGCGGCCACGACGACCTCGCCGGCGTTCATCACCAGCCGCATCGGCGACAGGTCCCAGGTGCGGTCGGCGAAGCGGTCGGCCTGTTCGGCCAGCAGGCCGAAGGCGAAGTTGGGCGCCCAGGTGACGGTGACGCGGTGGCGGTCGGCGAGGTCCATCCAGCGCAGCGGGTCCTGCAGGATCCATGAGGTGGGGGCGTGGATCTGCCGGCAGCCGAGGTAGACGTCCCGCAGGTGGAACATGACGACGCCGGTGACGTGGTCGAGCGGGATCCAGTTCAGGGAGACGTCGGTGGCGCCGAGCGCGTTCATCTGCTCGGTGGCGGCCGAGCGGGTCAGCACGTTGCGGTGGGTGAGCCGCACCGCCTTGGGCAGACCGGTGCTGCCGGACGTCATCAGCATCAGCAGGAGGTCGTCCGGCTGGGCGGGATGCCAGTCGTGGTCCTCGGGTGCCTCGCGCAGCGCGTCGGCCGTGGTCAGCCGCAGCGCGGGCCAGTCCTGGCGGGCGGCCAGGGCGCGCAGGCCGGCCTCCTGGTGGGCGGAGCAGACGATCCAGGGCCGGCCGAGCATCCGCCAGATGCCCTCCAGCTTGGTCAGCGCCGCCGACGGCGTGTCGTAGGACGTGGGCACGGTCAGCGGGACGGCGACGAAGCCGCCCAGGACGCAGCCCCACAGCACGGCCAGGAAGTCCTCGGTGACGTCGCACTGGAGGATGACCTGGTCGCCGGGGCGCAGTCCGGCGCGGCGCAGTCCGGCCAGGACCCGGGAGGCCTCGGGGATGAGGGAGGCGTAGCTGCGCCGGTGCTCGCTGCCGTCGGCGTGGACGTGCACGATGTCGCCCTGGGCCGACTCGGCGGCGCGGCGCAGGGCCTCGGCCCAGCCGGTGACGGACGGCTCGACGAGCGCGGGGCCTTCGCTGAGCGCCGGGACGGCGGAGGGGGCTTGCGCGGCGGGGGCGTTGGCGGTGGGGGCGGCCGCGGTGCGGTCGGGCAGGCCGGCGTGGCGTCGGCCCAGTTCCTCGGGGGCGTCCTCCACCGTCACCTCGGCGGCCGTCACCCCGGGCAGCCGGGTCAGACGGTCACGCCAGGCGGCGGCCGCCGTGCGGTCGACGGCGGGCAGGGCGTCGAGCGAGTCGGTGTCGAGAGCGCCGTCCTCGCCGAACGGCAGGGCGTTGACGGCGACGACGCGGACGCCGTCGTGACCAGCCCGCCCCAGCACCTCCTCCACGCGCTCCACCGCGTCGGCGCGTCCCGGCACCACGTACAGGCGCGGCGCCCGTCCCTCGGCGGCCGGCAGGGCGCGGGCGTCGCGGATGCCGGGCACGGACAGTGCCGCCGCCTCCACCTCCGTGAGCGCGGGCGCGGGCGGGACGGGCCTGCGCCGAGGCGGCGCGGGCAACTGCCCGACGCGGACGGCGGGATCGGCGCCGACTGCGCGCAGGACGTCGTGCAGGGCGCGGGCGAACGCCTCGGCGGTGGAGGCGTCGTAGAGGTCGGTGGCGTACTCGACGTGCAGGGCGAGACCGTCGGGGGCGCCGTCGCCGCTGTGCCGCTCCAGGACGTCCACGAACAGGTCGAACTTGGCGGTGCCGTTGGCGGTCGGCCGCAACGGGGCGCTCAGCCCGTCGAGTCGCAGGACGGCGGGTTCGTTGTTCTGCAGGGCCAGCATCACCTGGAACAGCGGGTGCCGGCCGGCCCGGCGCACCGGGTTGAGCTCCTCCACCAGCCGGTCGAAGGGCAGGTCCTGGTGGTCCAGGGCGGCCAGGTCGGCGGTGCGCAGCCGGGCGAGCAGTTCGCGGAAGGAGGGGTCGCCGGAGGTGTCGGCGCGCAGCACCACGGTGTTGGTGATCAGCCCGATCAGGTGGTCCAGGGCGGGCTCGGTGCGGCCTGCGACCGGGGTGCCCAGGACGATGTCCTCGCCCGCGCCGCAGCGGGTGAGCAGGGCGCTGACGGCGGCGTGCAGCACCATGAACAGGCTGGCGCCCTCGCGGTCGGCCAGGGCCAGCAGAGCGCGGTGGAGGGCCGCGTCCACGACCGTCTCGACGTGCGCGCCGGTGCCGCGCGGTGCCTGGGGGCGCGGCCGGTCGCCGGGCAGGGTGCACTCCTCGGGCAGGCCGGCCAGCGCGGTGCGCCAGTGGGCGGTCAGCCGTTCCAGGCGGCCTGTGCCGCGCGGTTCGGGCGCGAGCAGGGCGCGCTGCCACAGGGCGTAGTCGGCGTACTGCACCGGCAGCGGCGTCCACGCGGGGGCGCGGCCGGCGCGACGGGCCGCGTAGGCGAGGCTCAGGTCCTCGGCGAAGGGCCGCAGGGACCAGCCGTCGGCCGCGCTGTGGTGCAGCAGCAGCACCAGGGTGCTGTCGGTCGCCGGGCCCAGCAGCCAGGCGGCCAGGGGGCTTTCCGCGCTCAGGTCGAAGCGGTGGCGCAGGGCCGTGCGGGTGTGGGCGGCGCTCTCCGCGGCCGGGCAGTCCACGCGGCGCAGGCGCGGGCGCAGTGTGCCGGGCGGCAGGATGCGCTGGTGGGGTGTGCCGTCGTGCTCGGCGAACAGGGTGCGCAGGCTCTCGTGGCGGTCGGCCAGGTCGCCGAGGGCGGCTTCGAGGGCGTCGGCGTCGAGGTCGGCGGGCGCCCTGACCACGAGCGGGATGTTGTACGTGGCGGCCTGCCCGTCGAGACGGTCGAGGAACCACATGCGTTCCTGCGCGAAGGACAGCGGCACGCGGTCGGGGCGGGCGACGGCGCCCAGGACGGGCCGGGGCAGCGTGTCGGCGGAGTCGGCGGCCAGCCGTGCGGCGAGCGCGGCGGGCGTCGGCGTCTCGAACAGGGCGGTGATGGGGATCTCCGCGCCGGTGTCGTGCCGCAGCCGCGCCAGCAGGCGGGTGGCGAGCAGGGAGTCGCCGCCGAGGTCGAAGAAGTTCACGTCGGTGCCCACGGTGTCGCGGGGCAGTTGCAGCACCTCCTCGAACAGGGCGCACACCAGGGCCTGGTGCGGGGTGTCGGGCCGGGTGCCGGAGGCCGCGGCGGTGAAGTCCGGTGCGGGCAGGGCCTGGACGTCGAGCTTGCCGTTGGCGGTCAGCGGCAGGGCGTCCACGGTGACGCAGGCGGCCGGGACCATGTGCTCGGGCAGGTGGGCGGCGGCGTGGGCGCGCAGTTCGGCGGGGTCGGCGGGCCGGTCGTCGCCGGTGAGGACGTAGGCGACGAGGTGCTGGGCGCCGTTGTCGGCCCGGCGGGCGACGACGGCGGCCCGGGCGACCCGGGGGTGGGCGGCCAGGACGGCCTCGATCTCGCCCGGCTCGACGCGGAAGCCGCGGATCTGCACCTGGGCGTCGGCGCGGCCGAGGTAGTCGAGGGTGCCGTCCGGGCGGCGCCGTGCCAGGTCGCCGGAGCGGTACATGCGCGTGCCGGGCGGGCCGAAGGGGTCGTCGAGGAAGCGCTCGGCGGTCAGTTCGGGCCGGTGGAGGTATCCGGCGGCCACGCCGGCGCCGGAGACGTACATCTCGCCGCGCGCCCCGGGCGGCACCGGCCGTCCTGCCGCGTCGAGGAGGTGGACGCGCAGGTCGGACAGGGGCCGGCCGATGACGTTGGCGCGGCGCGGGTCGTCCAGGTCGGCCCGGGTCAGGCGGTGGTGGGTGACGTGCACGGTGGTCTCGGTGATGCCGTACATGTTCACCAGCGCCGGCCGGTCCAGGCCGTGCCGGTCGGCCCAGGGCCGCAGCCGCGCCGGCCGCAGGGCCTCGCCGCCGAAGACGACGTAGCGCAACGCCCCGCTGTCACCGCCGTGTTCGGCGTCGGCGTCGACCAGCTGCTCGAACGCGGACGGCGTCTGGTTGAGGACCGTCACGCCCTCGCGGCGCACCAGCTCCAGGAAGTCCCGGGGAGAACGGCTGACGGCGTAGGGGACGACGACGAGGCGGCCGCCGTGCAGCAGCGCGCCCCACATCTCCCAGACGGAGAAGTCGAAGGCGTAGGAGTGGAACAGCGTCCACACGTCGTCCGGGCCGAAGGTGAAGTGCTCCGCGGCGGCGGCGAACAGGCGCACCACGTTGGCGTGCGGGACCGGAACGCCCTTGGGGCGGCCGGTGGAGCCGGAGGTGTGGATGATGTACGCGATGTCGGCGGGGCCGGTCGGGCCGTGCCGGTCGGCGTCGGTGAGGTCGGTGGCGGGACGGCGGACGAGGTCCGCCGCCGTCTGCGGGTCGTCCAGGACGACGGTGGGCACGGACGCGCCGCCGAGGCCGGCGTGGGCGCGCTCGGTGACCAGGACGACCGGGGTGGCGTCCTCGACGACCAGGCGCAGCCGTTCGGCGGGGTGGCCGGGGTCCAGGGGGAGGTAGGCGGCGCCGGTCTTGAGGACGGCCAGCAGGGCGGGCAGCAGCCGCGCCCCGCGCTCCAGGGCCAGCGCCACCACCCGGCCCGGGCCCGCGCCGCGCTCGGTCAGCAGCCGGGCCAGGCGGTTGGCCTCGGCGTTCAGGCCGGCGTAGGTGAGGTGGACGTCGCCGCAGGTCACCGCGGTCCGTTCGGGAACCGTGGCCGCCTGCTCCTCGAACAGCTGCGTCAGGGTGCGCTCGACCGGATACGTGTGGACGCCGGCGTCGCGGGGGTGTTCGCCGGGCAGCAGAAGGTCCAGCTCCCCCAGCGCGGTCGTCGGCGCGGCCTCGGTCAGCCGGTGCAGCAGGGTGAGGAACCGCTCGCGGTGCAGGGCGAGTTCGTCCTGCTCGTACACGGCGGGGTTGGCGTCGAAGGCCAGCCACAGCCCGCCGGCGTCGGCTGCGGGCCGCACGGAGATCTGCAGGTCCTCCACGGCTCCGCCGGAGAGGTGGTGCCAGGTGGTGGGGTGGCCGTCGAAGACCGGCGACTCGTCGAAGGGGACGATGTTCAGCACCGGTCCGTACAGGCGCCGGCCGGTGCCCAGCAGGCCCAGGTCGCGGCGCAGGTACTCGCCCCGGTAGGCCTGGTGGCGGCGCAGCGCGCGCAGATCCTCGGCGACGCCCTGAACGACGGCGGCGAGCGGGGTCGCCGCGGTGGCGGCCACCCGCAGGGGCAGGATGTCGGAGGCGGTGCCCGGGGTGCGCAGTGCGGCGCTGCCCAGGCGGCTCATCGTGGCCAGGCCCAGCACCAGGTCCTCGGCACCGGTCATGCGGTGCAGGTACACGGCGGTGGCCGCGGCCAGCAGGTCGGTGCGGGCGACGCCGAGACGGGAGGCGGCCGCGTCCAGGGCCGCCGTCTCGGGCGGCGTCAACTCGGCGGTGCTGCGCAGGAACGGGGCGGTGGGGGCGGCCGTACGGGAGGTCAGCCGCGCCGGTTCGGGCAGCCCGGCCAGGCGGTCGGCCCAGTGGGCGCGGTCACGGGTGTGGCGCTCGCCGGCGCGGTAGGCGGCCTCCTCCTGCTGGAGCCGGGCCACCGGTGCGAAGCGGGCGGGATCCGGCTCGCGTCCGGCGGCGAGCGCGTTGTAGACCTCGGCCAGGCGCCGTCCCAGGAGCTTGTAGCTGTAGCCGTCGAGCAGGATGTGATGCGCCCTGAGCAGCCAGATGAACCGGTCGTCCGCCAGCGTCAGCAGGGAGTGTGAGAACAGCGGGCCCTTCTCCAGGTCCACCGGGGTCGCCAGGTCGGCGCGGATCCAGTCCCAGGCGGCCCTGTGCGGGTCGTCGGCGTCGCGGACGTCGACCTGGTGCAGCGGCCAGTCGTCCGGGTCCGCGGCACGATGGCAGCGGGGGCCGTCCTCGGTGTCGACGAAACGCAGGGCGAAGGTGTCCGCCTCGGCGACCGTGCGGCGCAGCGCGGTCTCGAACAGGGCGGTGTCGAGCGGCCCGTGGATCTCCACCGCCTCGCCGGTGTTGTACGCGGCGCTGTCCGACGCGAGCCGTCCGGCGTACCAGAGACCCTCCTGGGCCCCGGACAGCGGACGTCGCTCGTCCTGCTGGAGTGACATAGCACAACCCTCACGTGACAAGCCGTAATGTCCCGGCCGGCGACGGCACGACCGGATCGGACGGGTGCGGCCACCGCCTCGTGCCGCCCGCGCGAGTGACCGCGCGCCGGGCCGGGCCACGAAGCGGAAGAAAAAAGGGGGAGGTCGCACGCCGGGAGCCGGGCGGACACTCGTCGCCCCGGACCCGGTTCCACGGCACATGACGGTGCGCCACCGCGCTCGGCCCGGTCAAGACCGCACCGGTGCCTGCGCGGTAATTCAGGGAATTCCCCAAAGAACGCCGGGTGAGGGAGTGCGCGGCCACGGAGAATTTCTAGGGAAATCACGCGACTTCGCTTTCCGAGGCCCTAGCGGGTGGATTCGGCGGTGGCCCGCGGTGCACTCTCGAACGCGACTTGCCGAAGCCCGCGGCCGCATGCCGGCGACAGGCCGGACGCGCCCTTGGGCCCCGTTGGACGACCGAGAAGAGGGCTGCCGTCATGCACCGTGCGCTGTGTCCGGTTGAGACGCTCTACGTGGGCCAGCGAAGCAGGGCCGTGCTGTCCTGCACGCTGCGCGGACGCGTCGACGTCGAGGCGCTGGCCGCCGCGTTCCAAGCCGTGACGCAGGCCAACCCGACCCTGCGTTCGCGCATCGTGGCCGACGGCGCCGGCCATGCGCTGGCCCTGCTCGACGAGGCCGAGCGGCCCCGTCTGGAGACGCGCGCCGGGGAACCGGCCGAGGCCTACGCGGTGGAGCTGAACAGGCCGCTCACGGTGGGCGGTCCGCTCTCGCGCGCCGTCCTGGTCAGCTCGGCGGACGGTGCGGAGCACCTGTTCGTGCTGGTGGTGGACCACACGGTGACCGACGGCCACAGCAGCATCACCCTGCACAACACGCTGTGGGACCACTACCGCTCCCTCGTCACCGACCAGCGGACCGGGGCCGTCTCCTCCGATCCCGCACCGACGCCGGACTGGCCCCAGCCGGTCAGCGCGCTGCTGCCGCCGGCCGACGAGGCGGACACCGCCGCCTACCTCGACGCCCGCATCGAGCAGACCAGGCGGCACCCCGTCGACCTGGTGCCCTACGACACGGCGGGCGCCGCGCAACCGGCCGCGGGGGAGGGGCACATCGAGGTGCGCCGGCTGACCCTGGACGGCGCACAGACCACGCGGCTGCGCGAGGCGGCACGGCAGGCCGGCGTGTCCGTGCACGCGCTCATCGCCGCGGCCCTGCTGACCGCGGCCCGCCGCCGTCTCGAGGGCGACGGTCCCCGCACCCTCGGCTGCCTGTCACCCGTCGACCTGCGCTCCCGGCTGACGCCGCCGCTGCCGGCGTCCGTCATGGTGCCGGCCGTCACCACGCACCTGCAGACCCTGGAGGTGTCCACGGCCTGCGATCCGCTGGATCTGGCCCGCACCGTCCACGCCCGGGTGGGCGACTTCGTCTCCAGTGGCGGCCCCTTCCAGGAGATGCGCATCACCCCGGAGATCCCGCGCAACCCCGCACTCCAGCTTGCCACGGTGATCGTCACCAACATGGGCGTCGTCCCGGGACCCCGCCTGCCCGAGGGGCTGCGCGCGGTCGACGTCCGGCTGGTGCCGGCCCGCGAGAACTACTTCCCGCAGGCCGGACGCAGCCCCGTCATGGCGTGCGTGGTCTCCTTCGAGGGCCGCCTGTCCATCGAGTTCCCGCACTTCACGGCCTGCTTCAGCCCGTCCTTCATGCGGGCCCTGCGCGACGAGGTGCTCGACGGCCTCCTCGCCTTCGCCTCCGCTGCCCGCCGCGAGCCCGCCACCGCCGACGCGGGCTGACCGCCGCCCCTTCTCCCGCTCCCGCCCGGTTGCCGTAAGGAGTTCTCCTCCGACATGTCCGCCGTCAGCGAACTGTCCTCCCCCCTGACCCTGCTGCCGCGCGCCCAGTCGGGCGACGAACACGCGATGAACCACCTGCTGAACCACATCACGCCGTACGTGGCCCGGATCTGCCGGTCCATCACCCGCGACGACGCGGCCGACGCCACCCAGGAGGCGTTGCTGGCCATCTACCGCGGCCTGGGCAGCCTGCGCGAACCGGTGGCGTTCTACGGCTGGGTCCGCGCGGTGACGGTCCGCGAGGCCGTGCGCACCGCCAAGCGCTTCGGTGAGGAACAGACCTGCTCGCAGGTCGAGTCGCAGCAGCAGGCGAACCCGCTGGACGCGGTGCACATCAGCGACGTGCTCGAACGGCTGTCCCGGGCGCACCGGCAGGTGCTGACCCTGCGCGCCTACGGACTGAACGAGGAGGAGATGGCGGAGGTGCTGGCCCTGCCCGTGGGCACCGTGCGCTCCCGCCTCTTCCGTGCCCGCCGCCGCTTCCAGGAGGCGTGGCAGCCCTCGGCGGCGTGAGCCGAGCGGTGCGGGCCCGGGGGCGCTCCCGTAGGCCGTACGCCGGAGAGCCGGTGTCGTGCGCCATGGGCCGCAGAGCCCGGCGTCGCCGTCAGGCGGCCGTACGACGCGGGCCGTGGCGTCGGTGACGGCCACGGCCCACGTTCCGGGGCTCTCGCCCTACGGCTTGACCCGGTCCGGCAGGACGCGCGGCGGCCACTGTCCGGCGGCGAACATCCCCAGCGCGTGCGCCCGCGAGACCAGCGCGGGCCGGTTGGGGGCGTCGAACCGGCGCAGCATCTGACCGATGCGGTACTCGATGCCCTGGCGGCTCAGATACAGCCGGGAGGCCATCTGCACCGTCGACTCACCACACGCCACGCCCTCCAGCACCTGGGCGTCGAGAGCACTCAGCACGGGTCCGTCCCCGGCCGCCGGTGCGGTGTCCTGGCGGGGTGCGGGGCCCGGGCCGCGCAGCAGGACGACGACGCCGGACGTCTCACCGGACGGGTCGTACAGGGCGACGCAGGTGATGTTCGCGCGGAAGAGCCCGCCGGCACCGTCTTTGCCCATGACCTTTTCGGTGAATCGGGGGCGACGGCCCGAGGAGAGAGCGATGAATTGTTCCCGGAGCCGGGCGGGCGCGGGTGAATGCAGAAGGTCGAGAAGGCGATACCCGCATATCTCCTTCGCGCTGAGGCCGAATGGCCGGGCGAATTCCGGTTCCGCGGCCGTGACGACCAGGTCGTCGGAATAGGGGCGGGCCGTGCAGACGGCCCGCGACGTGGAAAGCGAGGACGTATCACGGGTGAACGGTTCACGACGAGCAGGAGGGGCCGGGTGCGCGGCCGGGTCGTGTTTG
The DNA here is from genome assembly GCF_054850255.1 of Streptomyces sp. 7R007. Classification (NCBI taxonomy): domain Bacteria; kingdom Bacillati; phylum Actinomycetota; class Actinomycetes; order Kitasatosporales; family Streptomycetaceae; genus Streptomyces; species Streptomyces sp. 7R007. Next base: position 17,794 of record NZ_JBTWMV010000079.1, read on the forward strand.
CGGGGCGAAGCGTCGGGAAAACTGGTGGTCGCCACGGACGTACCGTCCTTTTGCTGCGCGTGGGGGGCTTGGCAGGTGGGAGGCGGGGCGGACCGGCGCGTGGGCGCCGGAGTGCCGGGATACCGGGGTGCGTTCAGGGAGCGCGTACGCGACCGACACGAACCGGCCGTCGGCCGGATAACGTTGTCACGGCCACTCGATCTCACCGCTCGACACGAAGCCCGGGCTCAGGCGTGGAACGGCGCATGAGCCCGAGTTGCCCGTCCCGTTCCCACTCGTGGAGCTCCCCTCCATCTCCGCCCGCGGTGTGTCCGGCCCGGGTGCGACGAGCCGCGGGATGGACGTTCGCGTTGAGCCCGGTCGGGCGTGGCGCGGCACGGGGACCTCCATGAGACGAGTTGGGGGTGATCGCGTCAGGACGGCACCCTTGAGGCTAGGGTGCGGCAACCCCCTTGGCAAGGGTTTGCCAGGTGACCTGGATAACGTGTCAACTCCCGTGCAGGTGGCCGCTCTTGCCGGGAGTCGGAGTCTTTGCCGCTTCGGTCGGCGTACGGCAACACGCCTGCTGAACAGGAGAGTTGGTGAAGGCTTAACGTCTTGCCGCCCGTTGGCCCGCTTCGTATGGTGTTGACAACTCCAGAACTCCGGACGAACGGGCCGAGGACGGAGGACGGGCGCGCGTCACGGGAGCAGAGGTGGGAGATGCTCAAGCAGCCGCACTTCGGCCGTCGGCTCAAGAGGCTCCGGCTGGAGCGGGGCCTCAGTCAGGCGGGACTGGTCGGCGACGGCATGTCGACGGCGTACCTGTCGCGTCTGGAGTCGGGTGAACGGCGGCCCACCGAGCGCGCCACCGCCTACCTTGCCGAGCGGCTCGGCGTCGACGCCTCCGCGCTGACCGGGCCTTCGGAAGATCGGTCCCTGGCCTGCGAAGTGGCCGCCGTGCTGTCGGCGCCGTCCGGCACACCCGACATCGCCGCCCTCAGCCGGGCGGTCGACGAGGACGCGGGCGACGATCCCGCGGCCCGCTGGCAGGCGCTGTGGTTGCTCGGCCGCGCAGCCGGCGACAGCGGCGACTATCCGCAGCAGCGCGCACGCCTGGCCCAACTCGTCGAAACGAGCGAGCTGTTGGAGGTGCCCGAACTGCGCGTGCGGTCGCACATCCAGTACGCCCGCTGCGCGCGTGCCCTGGGCGACATGCGCACGGCGGAACCGGCGGCCGCCCAGGCGTTCTCCCTCGCCCGGGCCGAGGAGCTGTCCGTGCCGGACACCACGGCCGCCCTCATGGTGCTCATCAGCATCGAGGCGGAACTGGGCCGGCTGGAGGCGGCCGCGCGGCACGTGGCCGAACTGGAGCAGGACCTGCTGCCCGCGGCCGCACCGGCGCAGGCGGCGGAGGGATGGTGGACCGCCGCCATGGTCTGCAACCGTCAGGGCGACCACGCCTCCGCCCGGACCAGACTGGAGACGGCCCTGCGCCTCCTCGACGGCGGGGACGACCTGACCTTGTGGACCCGGTTGCGGGCCGCCGCCAGCGCTGCCGCACTGGAGATGTCACCGCCCCAACTGGCCGTCGCAGAGCGGTGGTTGAGCGAAGCCGCGTCCGTCGTGAACCTGGTCGGTCCGCCCGTGCAGGCCCAGGAGCTGCATGCGCTGCAGGCCCATCTGGCCTTCCACCAGGGCCGGTTGGAGGACGCCCGCATGCTCAGCGGCGCGCTGCTGGACGAGGAGGACCTGCTTCTGTCGTACCGGGACCGGGTGCGGCTGTCCGTCCTGGACGGCCGGCTGATGATCCTGGACGGGCGGGTCGAGGAAGGCATCGGCGTCCTGCAACGGCTCGGCCGGCAGGCCACGGAGTCACAGAACCTGGATCTGGCCGCGCATGTGTGGCAGTCCCTGGCGCAGGCCCTCGCGGACCTGCGCCTGGCGACCCCGGCGGACGGCGTCGCGACCGCCCCGCACTCGTCCGGTTGAGACGACCGGCTTCCGGGGCACCGAGTGAACCGCGCCCCGGGAGAATCCCGGTCGGATTCCGGATGCGGGACGGTCTGTCAGGCTCCGGCTGCGGTCAGACCCCGGCAGGGACCGTGGTGAAGCGTTCCCACACCCGGTGGGCGGCCATCAGCTCCCGCACCTGTTCCAGTACGGCACTCCCGCTGCCGGCGACCACCACTCCGGGCGCGTCGCCGGGCACCCCGGCCGCGTCGAGGGCGTTCTCGCCGCCCGCCCAGGCGCCGATCGCCTTGCCGTGCCGGAACGCCTCCGACAGCAGCAGACCGACCCGGGGATCGGCCGCGGCGGAGTTCACGCCCGAGGGATGGGCCTTCGCGTCACGGGACCCGTACGCGTCGCCGCCGGCCGTCGGCGGTCCGGCCAGCAGCAGCGCGTCGAACTCGACGGACCGCGCGGTGGCGTACGTCCGCTGGACCGTCACCGCCGCGTCGCCCGAACCCAGAAGGCCGCCCTTGGGCGCGATGACCAGGGGGACCATGCCCGCGCCGAGGACCGCCTCGCGTACCGCGCGTACGCCGTCCAGGTCCCCGTCCGGTCCGGCCACGATGCCGACGATCCGGCCGTCCGCCGGCCAGGTGTGGCCGACCTGGGAGAGCGCCGGGCTCGGCTCCACGTCGGCCGGCGGCACGGTCGGTTTCGGCGCCGGCAGGCCGAGGCCCTCGGCGACGCCCGCGCACAGTTCGGGATCGACGTTGGCCAGGACCTGCAGCGCCCGCTCCTTGACGGCCTGCTCGTAGCACTTGCCGAGTTCGAAGGTGTAGGCGCCGATGATGTGCTCGCGCTCCACCGGGCTCATGCTCAGCCAGAACCGGCGGGGCTGGCTGAAGTGGTCGGCGAACGACTCGGGAGCCTCGCGGACCTTCATCGCCTCCGGCACTCGCACGGGCGTCTCCACGTACGCGCCGGCGTCCGCACCCGCCAGGAACGGACAGCCGCCGTCGAGCGAGTTGGGCCGGTAAGGAGCCACGCCCCGGTGCACGGCCGTCTGGTGCATGCCGTCGCGCAGCATGTCGTTGACGGGGGAGTGCGGGCGGTTGATGGGCAGCTGCGGGAAGTTGGGACCGCCCAGGCGGGTGATCTGCGTGTCCAGGTAGGAGAACAGGCGCCCGGCGAGCAGCGGGTCGTCGGTGATGTCGATGCCCGGGACGAGGTGGCCGACGTGGAAGGCGACCTGCTCGGTCTCGGCGAAGTAGTTCGACGGGTTGCGGTTGAGCGTCAGCAGCCCGATCGGCTGCACGGGAGCGAGCTCCTCGGGGACGAGGTTCGTCGGGTCCAGCAGGTCGATGCCCTCGAAGGTCTGCTCCGGGGTGTCGGGGAAGGTCTGGATGCCCAGCTCCCACTCCGGGTAGGCGCCCGCCTCGATGGCGTCGGCGAGGTCCCGGCGGTGGAAGTCCGGGTCGACGCCGCCCGCGATCTGCGCCTCCTCCCAGACCAGGGAGTGCACGCCCAGCTTCGGCTTCCAGTGGAACTTCACCAGCGTCGTGGAGCCGTCGGCGGCCACCAGCCGGAAGGTGTGGACGCCGAAGCCCTCCATCATCCGGTACGAGCGCGGAATGCCGCGGTCGGACATGTTCCACAACGTGTGATGGGTGGCCTCGGTGTGCAGGGTGACGAAGTCCCAGAACGTGTCGTGAGCGCTCTGCGCCTGCGGGATCTCCCGGTCCGGATGCGGCTTGCCCGCGTGGATGACGTCCGGGAACTTGATCGCGTCCTGGATGAAGAAGACGGGGATGTTGTTGCCGACGAGGTCGAAGACGCCTTCGTCGGTGTAGAACTTGGTCGCGAAACCGCGGGTGTCCCGCACGGTGTCGGCGGACCCGCGCGACCCCAGCACGGTGGAGAACCGCACGAAGACCGGTGTCTCCACGTCCTTGGCGAGGAACGCGGCCTTCGTCACGGAGGTCGCGGTGCCGTAGCTGCGGAACACTCCGTGCGCCGCCGCACCGCGCGCGTGGACCACACGCTCCGGAATGCGCTCGTGGTCAAAGTGCATGACCTTCTCGCGCAGGTGGTGGTCCTGCAGCAGCACCGGCCCGCGCGGGCCGGCCTTGAGCGAGTGGTCGGTGTCGTACAGCCGCGCGCCCTGAGCGTTGGTGAGGTACGCCCCCGACTGGGCCACACGTGCCTGGGCGTCACCGGTCGGCTGCCCCGTGGGCGACATCGTCTCCGGACCGCTCTGGTCCGGCTTCGGCGGCAGCGGCTCGCGGGGCTCGGTCGGCTCGGCGACGGACGGTGACTCGGCACCCGGCTTGCCGGGAATCCCGCCGTCCGGACCGGTGCCGCCGCCCTGCACCGCTTCGGTGACCTTCTCCGCTGCCCGCTTGAGGGGGTTGGGCTGACTCATCGATGTACCAGTTCCTCTGTTCTTGGCCGGCCACGGGCGCCGCGGCCAGTTGATCGAGAGATGTCCGAATCGTCTGGAGTGTGGGTTCGTCTGCCAACGTCTCACGGTGCGATCACCCGCACACGGGGCGCGTGTCAGGGGAGTGAACCGCGCCGGCACGCTCCCTGGGCTCGCGATCATCGTCACCGTCCCGACTGCGTACCCAGACGTCGCTACTCAAGGCATGCGGAAAGGCGGCGAGCCCGAGGCGGGGCGAGAGACGGGTGAAATCCGGACAGTCGGTGGCGGCCGCACGGTCCGGCGAGGTCGGTGACGGCCAGGTCGGGACTCCGGCTCGACGCCACTTTTCCGAACGTAAGGGCGACAGAACAAAGCATGTCGGCTGCACAGAAAATCTGTCGTGGCGAGGGTAGACATTGCCTTGCCGCAGGGTTACAGTCGGTGTTGTACGCAGGAAGTCGAAGAGGTGCGGCAGACACGAACTGCCGCGCAGGTGAAGTAGCAAGGCGCGACTCCGAGGAGTCGCGAGCAGTACCCGCGGTATCCAGCAGTACCACCGAGTAACCGAAAGTAAGGAGCAGAACGCCATCAGGATCGCCCGGGCGAGGTGCATGTCCGCTCGGGTACCGCAGACCCCGGATTGGAAGGTGATCCCCGGTCACGCATACGCGATCCCCGCAGCTCCGCCCTTGTGGTGGAGGCCGCGGACAAAGAAGGCCGGCACACGCTGCCGGTAGATGGTGTTGAAAGCTCGGGGCCCGGGTGCCGTTACGGCATCCAGGACTACGACCCCTACATCAGCGACAACGGCGT